>CAZTHB010000005.1:17080-36086 GCA_964613485.1 uncultured Candidatus Saccharibacteria bacterium | reverse complement strand
TCCCATTTTTGGGGGAGGCGAAGCTCGATGCCCTCGAGCGGAGTATCGGGCGCATTATCGATGCAGGCTCGAAGGTCAGCCTCGAGCTGGTTCTTGTCAAAATCTGTCCCAATAAAGACCATGCGCGTGGCAGGTTGTTCGTCCTTACGCCAATTATCCCAATAGAGCTCAGAGCGGGTACCCACGAGCTGGAAGATGTATTTACGATCATGTCCCTTGCTGCCGAGATTGATGAAGCCTTTCGCTCGATACACGCCTTTTGGCACTTTAGCATTCACAAACTCCTGAAACTTCATCGGGTGAATTGGCTCGGTTATCTCGATCGAAAGATGCTCAAACTTCCCATGCAGATGTTTATGATGAGGATGGTTATCATCGTGGTTATGAGCATGATCCGTGGTTTGATCCCATACGCGGTCCGGGTCGGTGAGGAGACGAATGTCGACATTAGCCTTGGTGGTTTCGAAGACGCGCGCTCGGGGGTTGGTCATGTCGATAAGCTGGCGAATCTCGCTAATGCGAGCTGTGTCTACTAGATCGGTTTTGTTGATGATAATGAAGTCGGTAAATTCAAGCTGATCGGCGGCATTGGCGTGTTCTTTTGCGTTTTCAATCACATGCTCGGCATCGATGACAGTCACGATCGCGTCGAGGCGCACACCGATGCCTTTCATATCGCGTAGGGTGAGTGCGAGATCACGTGGCTCGGCTAGTCCGCTAGCCTCTATGACGATGAGATCAATATCAGAGCCAACGTATGAGAACTGAGCAATGGCTTCTTGAAGGTCAAGTGTCTCGAGTGAGCAGCAGATGCAGCCATTGCTGAGCTCAAGCTTCTTGTCAGTCTTCCCGGCGACGAGCTCGGCGTCGATATTAATAGACCCGAAATCATTCACAACAACACCAATCTTCAGGCCGTGCGGTTTGCGAAGCAGGTGATTGACGAACGTGGTTTTGCCAGCACCAAGGAAGCCAGTAACCGCAAGAATCGGGATCTTTGTTGATGTGGTGAGGGGTGTGTTTGTCACGGTGGGATCTATTCCTCTTATGCTACAATATATCTGATACTTATGCAGTTAAACGCTGAAAATAACGCTGCGACTCCAGCAGTTCGAGCAAAGCCAGCACAGGCAACGATTGATGTTATGACTTATCGTGCGCTTGTGCGCTTGGCTGCGGTTTTGCATGTGGTTGCGCTTATCTACTTGATAGTGGCGCATGTACTAAATTTACTCGAGCCAATAGCTTCATTATACCTGATTGTGGGCGAGAGTTTATTGGCAGGAGGTGCGATCTACAATATCGTATTGTGGTCAAAGGCGCAGAGGGTGCGTCCACCACTGGCCTTACAGTTTGCTCTTATACCACTCGTAGTCGCGGCTCTGGTGTTGATCCTGGCGCGTGGAGGAATTGAGTCAGGATGGTATGGGCTCTATCTGGTACTGATTGTATGTACGGGTATTGCCGGACTTGTCTCTGCATATATTACGTGGGGGATCACAAGCGTGTTTCTCATATTTTCATTACTCGCCCCACGTATGCTTGGTCTGCGTCTGGCGGGGCCATCACGGCTTGAGCTGGTCGCGACATTTTTTGCGGCAGTAGTGTCTTATGCTGTCGGTAGAAACGCACAGCGCTCGCTCAAGACGATGCAGCTGTCTGAAGGGCTCTTGAAGCAGCTTGATAGCGCTGAGATGAAGCAGCAACTCATGATGAGTGCCATCGCCGATTCGGTTGTGGCTGTCGATACTGAGCGCAAAGTGGTGATCTTTAATGAGGCTGCTCAGTCGATTACGGGCTGGGATATGAAAAGCGCAATGGGCGTTGAGTATAATCTCATTTTTAAGCTCAAGGATACCGGGGATATCGAGATGAGCGATCAGACCGATCCATTTCTGTATGTACTCAAGTCGGGCAAGCCACTCAAGACTGATCGTTTTTCTATGCTTGATAAGAAGAACCAGAAACTGTCATTTTCTATATCGATAGCGCCAACTTTTGATGCACGTGGCGATGTGAGTGGTGCGATTGCGATTTTCCACGATATCTCTGATCAAAAGCAGCTGGCTCGGGAGCGTAACGAATTTATTTCGACTGCCAGTCACGAAATGCGTACGCCAGTGGCTGCAATCGAAGGGTATCTGTCGATGGCGCGCAATCCGAAGCTGGCAACGGTTGATGCACGGGCTAAAGGTTTTATCGACAAGGCGCATGATGCGAGTATCCATCTCGGTACACTCTTCCGTGACCTGCTCTCAGTGACGAAGATTGAAGACAATCGTATGGAGATTATGCCGAGAGTGTTTAATTTTTCAGATCTAGTGAAGTCCGTCACCTCTGAAATGGAGATTATAGCCAAAAATAAAGGACTTGTGCTCGTCTCACACGTCGGGGGAGGGGTCGGCAAAGAGCATGTCGTAGCGCCAATCTATACTATCGAAGCGGACCCGGATCGACTGCGTGAGGTGATTACAAATCTCATCGATAACGCGATTAAGTACTCTCAGGCGGGTACCGTTACTGTAACTGTACAGACGGAAGGCAATAACGTAGTGTTCTCCGTACAAGACCAAGGGATCGGGATCGCACCTGAAGAGCAAAAGCACTTGTTCCAGAAATTTTACCGTGTTAATAATTCCTACACGCGCGAGATTGGTGGGACAGGATTGGGGCTATATTTGGCGCGTAGCCTGATTGAACGTTTTGGTGGGCGTATATGGGTTGAGTCCCAGCTCGGGCACGGTAGTAACTTTAAGTTCAGTCTACCGCTTGTGAAGCAATAGTCTCTCAGCTTGCGCCAAACGAGTAAGCCAGATAGAATAAGCGTAAGTATATACAATCCAAAAGGAGTGGTGAGACCGATATGGCAAAGATTCTCTTAGTCGAAGACGACGTAAACTTGCGCGACATATATTTTGCGCGCTTTCAGTCCGAAAATTATCAATTAGCGGTTGCTTCTAATGGTGAAGAGGCGCTCGCAATGGCTGTAAAAGAAAAGCCAGACCTCATATTGCTGGACGTCATGATGCCGCGCATCTCGGGCTTTGATGTGCTCGATATTCTACGCTCTACACCAGAAACCGCTCACACGAAAGTAGTTATGATGACCGCCCTCTCAGAGCAAGCAGACAAGGAGCGCGGCAAAAAGCTTGGGGTGGATGAATATCTCGTCAAGAGTCAGGTCACACTCGAGGATGTTGTTGCTACGGTCAAGCGCATTCTAGGTGAGTCTGCCGCACCTGCAGCAGCGCCTCCTGCCGCTACGCCACCGTCCGTGCCGCCTCCAGCCCCCGCTGCTTCGTAGGTCTTCAGTGCTATACTTGGGTTAGGTATGCAGTCTCAATCTTATGTTGTCGCCCTCAAAAATTTCGAAGGTCCACTCGACTTACTTCTTCATCTTATAGAGCGTCGCGAATTACCGGTGACCGATGTCTCGGTGAGCCAGGTGACGGGTGACTATATCGCGTACATTGCCGCTCTCGAAAAAGCCGACACGCGTGAACTAACGTGGTTTCTTGATATCGGCACACGCTTGCTGAGCTTCAAGACCCGCGCATTAGGCATGGTAGAAGTCGAAGATGACGAGCCCGGCTCACTCGAGGACTTGACTGAGCAGCTACGCTATTTGCAGGCCGTGCGTAAGGCGGCAATGTGGTTACAGGTGAGGAGTAGTGGATATATCGAGCGGTCTGAGCGATCAGAATTCTGGCACAGTCTTCCGCCAGCAAATGTATCTACTCAGGATCTCGTGCGTATGCTCGAGCAGGTAAGGGCACGTCATCAGACGCCAGCCGCACCGAAACATACGGTGAAAATTACGCGCATCGATATTAATCAGACGATCCGCAATATGGCGGAACGACTGAAGACACGCACGCATATTGCAGAAGCGGTCAAGCATCGCACAAAGAGGCAGACAGTGGCGCAGATGTTGGCGCTTCTCGAGCTGGTCCGGCAAGATCTGTGGGAATTAATCGAAGTGCGAGGAGAAGCTCATGTCCAGCCAAAAGCCAGTTAATAGCGAGGCTGTGATAGCTGCCGCGCTGTTTGTCTCTACGCAGTCACTTGCACATGCGGCTCTATGTGACCTTGCTGGAGTTGATGATGGGCAACTGGCAAAGATACTGCCCAAGCTTGCTTCGCGTATGGCTTCGCTCGGCATACTGATTGTCAATGATGCATCTGGGGTGGTGTTAACGGTCGACCCCGATGTTCGTAGGCGCCTAAAGAAATACTTTGCTCAGCATGCACAGCCGCTTTCGGGTGCTGCGCTCGAAGTGCTGACGATCGTGGCGTACAATCAGCCGATCACAAAGCTGGCTATTGATGAAGCGCGAGGGGTGAGTAGCGACGCTTCGCTAAAGACGCTTTTAGCTCGTAAATTAGTCGCGCATCAGGATGCAAAGGCTGTAGAGCCCCACTACATCACAACTACACAGTTTTTATCGACTGTAGGTATCTCATCATTGCGCGAACTGCCGAAACGGCCGGGAGCTACACGTGCGAATCAATAGATGGTTAGTTGAGCAGGGGCTCGCCCCAGCTAGGCGTAAGGCCGATGAAATTATTGTGGCTGGTCGCGTTGATCTGGACGGCCGGAAGGCACAGCTCGGGGACCAAGTTGGTGAGGCAAGTGAAGTTAAAGTAGACGGACAGATCATACACGCGCAGATTTCGACTACGCGGCTGATTGCGTATCACAAGCCAGTCGGGGAGATCTGCAGTCATGAGCAACAAGGTAGTGCAAATACAGTGTTTACGAATCTTCCGGTTGAGTTTCGAAGCTATAAGATAATTGGGCGGCTTGATAAGGATAGTGAAGGTCTTGTGATGCTGACAAATGATGGTCAGCTCGCACAGTCGCTTGCTCACCCACGTGCCGGTGAGTATAAGCGCTATGAGGTTACCTTGAATCGTATATTGACTCGAGATGAGTTGAGTCAACTTGAGTCAGGCGTAGTGGTCGATGAAGACATGTGGCGCTTGGGTAGCGTGCGAAGCATAGGTGGTCGTCGATATGAAGTAATGCTCCAGGAAGGTAAAAATCGGCAAATCCGTCGTTGTATACAAGCGCTCGGGGCACGGGTAGCGCAGCTGGTGCGTACAAATATCGGGGAATATGCCCTTGACGATTTAGAGGTTGGTGCTTGGCGCGAGGAATCAACCCGTGCTTGATTGGTTAGTACGCGGGCTGTTAAGCGTCATGCTGGCAGTCTCATCCATTGGTGTGAGTGCGCCTCCTGTGAAAGATTCGCGACCAGATGTAATCCTCCCACTCACCGAGATGGCGATCCAGTCCTCCGCTCCGCCAGAATACTCAGTGCGAGCGACCGCGGCAGTGCTTATCGATTTGAATTCTGGCACTGATTTGTACGCTAAGAATGCTGATGCTGAGCTGCCTATGGCTAGTCTCACGAAGCTAATGACAGCGTATGTCATCCTGAAAAACCACTCACTTGATGAAGTTGTGACGGTTGGACCGGCAGTCGCAACAATTGGTGGAGATAGTCAGCGGCTAAATATTAAAGAAGGGGAGCAATTTAGTATACGCGAGATGATGAAGGGGCTGCTTATATATTCAGCAAATGATGTAGCGGTTGCGTTGGCTAGTTGGGATGCTGGAACTGAGCAGGCGTTTGTCGATAAGATGAACGACGCTGCTCAAGAACTTGGCATGTCGCGGACGAAGTTTGCCAATGCCTCTGGTCTGGATGCGCCCGATCACCGCTCCACCGCTCGAGACTTGTCGGTGATTGCCCGCATCATGCTCGAAAGTGAGAGTGTTCGGAGCATTGTGAAGCTTGCATCTTCAACGATGCGTACGGTATCTGGGAAATCCTACATCGTTACGACTACGAATCGTCTTTTGACTCAAAACAGTGAAGTGCAGGGGCTTAAAACCGGCTACACCATCAATGCTGGAGAATGTTTGATTGCGTACGGCGTATCAGGTCAGAAACGAGCACTTTCGGTGGTCCTCAATAGCCCTGACCGTTTTCAAGAGACCGATTCTCTGATACACTTAGCACTCGATAGATTACACTAAGCAATGCATTCCATTTATTAATCATTATGAAAACCACTCAACTCCCAGAAGTCGTCTTGATTGGCTTGCCGAATGTCGGTAAGTCGAGCATTGTGAATCGTTTGCTTCGTCGACGCCAAGCGATTGTTCATGACCAGGCACATACTACTCGCGATACATCAGCCCATGAGGTAGATCTCGATGGCGTACGCTTCATGCTGCGTGATAGTGCGGGCTTTGCTCCTAAGGGGGATGAGCTGCATCTTGCCGCCATGAAGCAACTCGATACGGCTCTCGCGTCGGCAGCGGTCATCGTTATGGTAGTAGATGCCGGACAACCGGTGTCTGACGATGAACGCAAGCTCGCGGCACGAGCTCACAAGCTCAATAAGCCACTCATCTTGCTCGCGAATCAAGTCGATAAACAATCATCTGCGCTTGAATCCTATCAAGCTTTGGGTATCAAGACGATGTATGGGGTTTCGGCAATCCATAATGTTGGTTTTGATGACTTTAGAGCGGGAATCAAGAAACTCTTGCCATCAGCGAGCGGTGAGGTTGAGTCTACAACACCAGCTGTGTCGATCGCCATTATTGGGCGCCCAAATGTAGGGAAATCAAGTCTCTTGAACCAGCTTGCGGGTACCCAGGCTGCTATCGTGAGTGAGCAGGCCGGTACAACACGGGATAGCTTGGAGATTACACGTCGGGTGGGGGATCAAACATGGCGATTTGTTGATACTGCAGGCATACGTCGTCCGGGCAAGATCGAGCGCGGGGTAGAAAAATATTCTCTCAAACGTGCAGAGCAGGCCATAGAGCAGGCTGATATCTGCTTGTTGCTCCTTGATATAGAAGAGCTTGTGACCGGTCAGGATCAGCGCCTGGCAGGGCTTATTCAGAAGGCTGGCCGTGGACTTGTGCTCGTAGTCAATAAGATCGATTTGCTTGAGCTGACTGAGGCTGAGTTGAAGCGCATTGATCGAGTGCTTCGACATGAGTTTGAATTTATACCGTGGGCTCCATACGTATTGATTTCGGCAGAAACTGGTCTACATATCAAGCAGCTCGAGTCACAAATCGCCTCTATTGCTGGCCGGCTCGATACAAAGATTCCGACAAAAGATCTGAATAAGTTTTTGCAGGCTGTGGTAGCAAAGCAACCGCCCTCGACAGGCACTACTCAGCATGCACACCTTAATTATGTAGTACAGACAGCCAGTCTCCCGTTGACGCTGACGATATTTGGTACAAAGCCGGATCTGATTCATTTTTCATATAAGCGATATATCGAGAATAGTATGCGTGCCCACTATGATTTGGCGGGCATCCCGCTTAAGATTATATTTGAGAGTAAATATAAGCAGGATCGCGAAGCCGCGAAATAATAAGCGAATCAATACATGAAGCAGATTATCGTTGGGCTGGGTAACCCCGGTAAGCAATATGATGGTACACGCCATAACATTGGCTTTGCTGTGGTTGATGAACTAGCTGCACAAGCACACGCTTCATGGCAAGATAAGCCTGCATGGTGTTCGCAGGTGGCTGCAATTGGTGAGACACTGCTCGTCAAGCCACAGACGTATATGAATGATTCTGGGCGAGCAGTGCGGTCGGTAGCGGATTACTATAAGGTTGAGCCCGAAGATGTGTGTATCGTCGTCGATGATCGTGATCTGAGCTTTGGGGACCTACGGTTTCGTAAGGCAATTGTGACAGGCGCACATCACAACGGTCTTCGTTCGGTCGCGAAGGATTATAGCCATATGGTAAATCGATTGCGTATTGGGATCGGGAACGACTTGCTGCGTCATGTGGACTTGCAAGAATTTGTGCTCGGTCGATTTACGGCTGATGAGCGGTCACAGATGAAGGCTCTGATCGGGCGCGCTATCAAAGAACTGCGCGGTGAGTATCACATCGCAGCGACATCTAGTTAACTTGTAGATTACAAACCCCTCATGCTCGCTTTTTGTTCGTATATTAGGTAGACTCAATATATCGGTATAAATGAAAAGACCACACCAGTCGAAACCGATGTGGACTTTTCATTTATCCCTTCCATGCCACCGTATGAGGGGTTTTGCGGTTGTCTGAATAAATATATACAACCGTGGTCATGAAAGGGAGCGATCTGCTAATGCGGTATACCTAAAGGAGGGTGAGTTTTAGGATATGGCCCCGCAATAGCAGAGCGCTCACTTCCAGGAGGAAGATGAGCAGGTTTTCAAAAAGTTTTTAGGTACGCGATGTATACTAACACAGTTGTGCTTAATAGTCAATACATTCGTAAGGAGATTTTTAATTGTATACAAAATCATATCGAGAAACAAGCATAACATCTATACAATATAAAAATGATAAGCACAAGGATATTTGCCTCCAGCTTACGCATATACATAATGCGCCCAAACAGCTCTATATCCGAGGTGAGCTGCCAGTTGGTCAGGCAATAGCGATCGTAGGGACTCGGAAGCCAACAGCGTATGGGGAAGAAGTGGCATATCGCATGGCGTTTGAGCTGGCGCAGGCTGGGCTCATTATTGTTAGCGGATTAGCGTATGGCATTGATACGATCGCCCATCGAGCAGCTGTAGCGGCGGGCGGTAAGACTGTCGCAGTACTGGGGTGCGGGCTTGATGTATGCTATCCGGCCGCGAATAAGGTGCTGGCGGAACAGATCGTCCGGTCGGGTGGTGCGCTTGTATCTGAATATGATGAAGGTACACCCCCACTGAAGCATCACTTTCCAGCTCGTAACCGCATCATTGCAGGCATGAGTATGGGGGTACTTGTGCCTGAAGCTGATGCGCGTTCTGGCTCGCTGATAACCGCTCACTTAGCGCTTGATGAGAATCGTGTGGTTATGGCGGTTCCAGGTGCTATTACAAGCGCTCGTTCTGAAGGCCCAAATAACCTCATACGCGCTGGCGCAGTGCCGATACATGGCGTAGATGATATATGGACGGCACTTGGGCTTATGAAGCCTGAGGCTAGTGATGATGGGGTAGTGACTAAATACAAGATTGGTACGTTAGAGCATACAGTTCTCACCGCCCTGCAAGCTCGAGCGATGTCAGCGGATGGACTTGCAAAATTGACTCAAAGGCCAGTACAGCAAGTTATTGAGATTATGAGCCTTCTCGAGTTGACAGGCGAGGTGACGGCGGTCGGTACGGGGCAGTGGATAGCGCGCTAAGGTAGTATGAGATTTGACAATATGGCAAAAGACCCTGTACACTCGGCAAGTTTCTGTTATATATCAGCGAAGCATAAGGATTATTTGATACAATACCCATCATGGCAGCAAAGTCAGCATCAAAACCACGCAAATCAGCAACCAAATCCGTTCTTATTGTAGAGAGCCCTGCTAAGGGTAAGACAATAGAAGGATATCTCGGCAAGGGCTACAAAGTCGTTGCCAGCTATGGGCATGTACGCGATTTGCCGAAATCAAAGCTTGGTATAGATATAGAACATGATTACGAGCCGCAATACATGGTGCCACGCGGGCAGGCCAGTAAGATTAAGGCGCTCAATAAAGCAACTCAAGGTGCGGATATTGTGTACCTCGCAACTGACCTTGACCGCGAGGGGGAGGCGATTGCCTGGCACCTCGCGCAAACACTTGACCTCAAGCCTGAACAGCAAGTGAAGCGTATAACCTTCTCAGAGATTACGAAGCCGGCATTGCTCGATGCTGTAGAACATCCACGCGATATTAACCAGGATCTCGTAGATGCACAGCAGGCTCGTCGCGTGCTTGATCGGCTAGTGGGATATTCGCTTTCGCCAGTGCTGTGGAAGAAAGTGCGCTATGGCTTGTCGGCAGGTCGTGTGCAGAGTGTGGCTTTGAAGTTTATTACTGATCGAGAAAAAGAGATTGAAGCATTTAAGGCCGAAGAATACTGGACGGTCGATATCGATTTGAAGGCTACTGACGGGGATTTTACGGCTCGTCTCGCCGAAATCGCCGGTAAAAAAGCCGAGCTTGATAATGAAAAAGATAGTACTACCGTCGTAGATGATCTGAAGAATGCGACGTATATTGTTGATTCGGTTGAAAAGAAACCGATGAAAAAGCGCCCGGTTGCGCCGTTTACTACTTCTACATTGCAGCAGGATGCATATCGACGACTCGGATTCGCAGCTCGTCGTACTATGCGGGCGGCACAAGGCCTGTATGAGGCAGGACTTATCTCATATATGCGAACCGATTCGGTTTCGCTCTCAGCCCAGGCTCTGACCGCCATTAAGAAGACCCTAGTAGACACGTATGGTAGTAAATATAGCCTAGATAAGCCGCGTCCGTTTAAGACCAAATCGCGTGGTGCGCAAGAAGCTCACGAGGCAATTCGCCCAACCAATCCGAGTATGCATCCAGAGCAGGTACAGCGACAAAACACTGATGAGACAAAGTTATATAACTTGATATGGCAACGAGCTTTGGCGAGTCAGATGCCAGATGCCGAGTTTGAGCAGACGAGCATCAAGATTACGGCACAGAGCAAGCAGCAGTATGGCGTGCGTGCGAGTGGGCGCGTAATGAAATTCGACGGTTTTATGAAGATATATCCAATGCAATCGAAGGAAGATGCCCCGATTCTGCCAGATATTAAAGACGGCGAAAAATTAGTATTACGAGATGTGCGAGGGGATCAGCATTTTACTCAGCCTCCAGCCAGATACTCTGAAGCTACTCTGGTGAAAAAGCTTGAAGAAGCTGGCATTGGTCGACCAAGTACCTATGCTCCGACTATTGCGACTATTATCTCGCGCGGCTATGTACTGAGCGAGGATAAGCGTTTGGTGCCTCAGCCGACAGGTATGGTAGTGAGTGATCTGTTAAGCGAACATTTTGACTTCGTAACAGATCCAGAGTTTACCGCTGAGATGGAAGATCACCTCGATGATGTTGCAGAAGGGAAGCGAGCCTGGAAGCCGGTTATCAAAGAATATTATGAGCCGATGCATAAGCTTATCGAAGAAAAGCAGGAGAGCATTCCGCGTGCTCAATTACCAGTCATTGAGACGGACGAGAAGTGTGACTTGTGCGGTAAGATGATGGTGATCAAACAGGGGCGTTTCGGGCAGTTTCTTGCATGCTCGGGCTGGCCTGATTGCAAGAATGCTAAGCCAATCTTGAAAAAGACCGGGATTGATTGCCCAACTTGTCATGAAGGTGAATTAGTCGAACGCAAGACGAAGAAGGGAAGACGTTTTTGGGGTTGTAGTCGATACCCGGATTGTGATTACGCAACCTGGACGAAGCCGAAATCAGATGGTGCTTCTGATGATTCAGAGTAAAAAGTATACAAAAATAGTTGACCAACTAAAACCAAGATGATATAATAATGCTTGAGTTTCAATCGAAACACCTGGCGGGTGGAATATTTTAGTATGTCTCAATCTGCAAATCCCTCTCAAGAATCAATATTTCGTGAGCTCGTCGAGCAATTAATCGACGAGAGTTTGTTGTTACTGAAAAAAGACCGAGATCGTTTGGTTGTCGCCAAGCGCCACGGCATCAAGGCGCACGATCAGCACACCCTCGAGCAGATTGGGACCGAGCTCGGCATTACTCGTGAGCGAGTTCGACAGATCGAAAAAGCGGCTGTTGCAAAGATACGTGATCAGTTTGCAGCCCAAAACGAAGCTCGTGAAGCTCTTGTGAAGCATATCCAGGTGCAGGGTGGGATGAGTCAATTAGCAACTGCAGCTCGAGAAATGCATCTCGCGGCTTCAGATTTACCTAATCTGGCCTATCTCGTGCGCATCACCCCGGAAGTGATCTTGGTTGAACAGACAGACGAAATCAGCCCCTTGATTGCTTCATCAGAAACATATGATTATGATACGGTTGTAAAACTACACCAGCAGCTCGTCGCAGCCCTGAAGGAGCTCTCGAAACCAGTGAAGTTTGATAAGCTGCACGGAGCTATTGACGGGCCGCATACGAGCTCGGCTCTTCAGGAACTAGCTGGTGCATCTAAGCGGATTGTAAGCCTCGACGGCAGCTGGGGGATGATCTCGTGGCCAGAAGTAAACCCGAAGAGTATCCGTGATAAGACCTACCTCGTTCTCAAGAAAGCCGGTCGTCCAATGCACTTCACTGATATCGCCGATAAGATCTCGAAGCTTCAAGCGAATCCGAAGTCTGTCACTACTCAGGCGGTGCATAATGAGCTCATCAAGGACAGTCGATTTGTATTGATCGGTCGCGGTATTTACGCACTTGCGGAATGGGGCTACCAAGCTGGAACCGTCGCGGATATCATCGCACAGATTCTGCAGGAAGAGTCACCGTTGAGTCGTGAGGAGATCATCAAGCGCGTTCTGGCTCGTCGTCAGGTGAAGGTAGCAACTATTGCTTTGAACTTGCAAGAGAAGCCACAGTTTGAGCGAGTATCAAAAGGTATGTACGCTCTCAAGAGTGATTTCGTGCCAGAACCTCGCAAGCGTCGCGGCCGTCCTGCCAAGCAAGACTAATTCGGTCGGAGTTGGGACTTACTATCTTCGACCATCTAATCCACTCGAGATTACCTCGAAGTAGGGTACAATAAGCATAATGGATTTTCTCATACAAATATTCGGAGCCGTTTTCTCCATAATCGGTATAGCTTTGTTTCAGTTTTGGGGCTGGACGCTTATTGCTGCATATCTGATTTGGCAAATCTGGCAAAATCGACGTCGAACTGAGTATGTGTCGACTGTCGAACACACGCTTTTGCAGATCGTGGTGCCGAAAAATAATGATAAGAAAGAACTCTCTGCGGAGCAGCTATTTGCTTCTTTGCATGGGATCTTGCGTCCAAAATCAGAGATTGATAGTGAAGGCTCGATCCAGGAACATCTCAGCTTCGAGATCGTATCTGTACACAATGTCATCAACTTCTATGTTTGGGTGCCAAAACACCTCAGCGATTATGTAGAGAGTCAGATATATGCTCAGTATCCAACAGTGCAAATACTGAAGGATGTCGAAGATTATACGACTCAGGAAGTGAATGATCGGCTAACAGTCATCTCTGAGGTGAAGACCACAAAAGACTCAATCTTCCCACTACGCACGTTTCAGACATTCGAGGTAGACCCACTAGCTGGTATTACAACCGTTCTGTCCAAGCTCGAAAGCAATGAGCAGATCTGGGTGCAATTCTTGATGCGTCCGGTAGATGATTCGTGGCACGCCAAGAGCTTGCAGTACATCAAGGAGAGTAAGGATGGTAAGCCAACTGGCTGGCTGCATAACTGGGAGCAACGGATCATATTTTTGCCATTCGAGTTGGCGGTGAATTTGCTACGGGCGTTATTTGTACCTCCTGAATGGGGTGATCGTGCACCGAAGAAGGATGATAAGAAAGAACTTTCTCCTGGCCAGACCACGGTCAATTCGGCGATAGAAACGAAGGCCGAGAAAATAGGCTATGAAGTGAAGATCCGCGTAGCATACGTAGGGGATACCGCCGAAACAGCTAAGCAGCGCTTACAGGCTCTGTTTGGTGGCTTTAAGCAGTACAATACCATCAATCTCAACGGCCTCACGGGTGGCGGTTATGATACGACGGTCGAGGCGCTGCAGGATTATCGAGCTCGGTATCTAGACACGTCTAATATGATATTGAATGTCGAAGAACTTGCTAGCCTGTATCACTTGCCGCATACGAGTGTAGAGACGCCAAGTATTGCCTGGACTACCACCAAGGTCGGTGAGCCACCTACAAATGTCCCTACGCTAGCAAACACACCACAAGAAGAGTTGAGTCTCATTGGTACCACGACATTTCGTCAGGGCAATATGAAGTTTGGCTTTAAGCGCAAAGACCGTGTCCGACATCTCTATATCATTGGTAAGTCGGGTGTGGGTAAGTCATTCTTACTCTTGCTACTAACTTTGAGCGATATCTATCATCGGCAAGGCTTTGCGATTGTTGATCCGCACGGAGACTTTGCCCAGGATGCCATAAAGTATGTGCCTGAGCATCGCATTAAGGATGTGGTGTACTTCAATCCACACGATATTGATAACCCAATCGCCTTCAACCCGATGGAAAATGACGATCCGAATATGCGTGGTGCGATCGCATCTGAGATTATAGGCGTCTTGAAGAAAATGTTTGCTGACTCCTGGGGTCCACGACTTGAGCACATCTTGCGCTTTACTTTGCTGGCTCTTTTGGAGACAGATAAGCCGAATCTATTGGGCATCACTCGTATGCTTACTGACAAGAAATACCGTACCGAAGTCGTCGCGCAAGTAAAAGACTTGCAGGTTAAGGCATTCTGGCTGAATGAGTTTGCTTCCTGGAATGATAAGTTTGCGACCGAGGCGGTGGCACCGATTCTCAACAAGGTGGGGGCTTTTACTGCTAATCCATTGATCCGTAACATTATCGGTCAAACTAATTCAAGCTTTGATATCCGTAAGATCATGGATGAAGGTAAGATTTTGGTATGTGATCTCTCACGTGGTCGGTTAGGGGAGGACAATGCGAGTACTCTCGGAGCACTCTTGATTACGAAGATCCAGCTCGCAGCTATGAGTCGAGCCAATATTCCGCTCAACGAACGCCGACCATTTTATCTGTATGTGGACGAATTTCAGAACTTCGCAACTGAGTCATTTGCCGTTATTTTGTCGGAAGCACGTAAGTATGGGTTGTACTTGACTGTTGCAAACCAGTATGTCGCTCAGATGGTGCCAGAAGTACGTGATGCGGTGTTTGGTAACGTGGGTAGTATGGTCACCTTCAGAGTAGGGGCAGACGACGCATCTGCCTTGGCGCGATATTTCGAGCCAAGTTTCGAGCCGACAGATTTACAGAATCTTTCGATTCAGAATATTTATGTCACCATGTCGATTGACGGGGAGACGAGCGTACCGTTTTCGGCTAAGACGCTACGTCTTCCTGAACCAACGCATGATTTCACGCGTGAAATATCTGACTATTCTCGTGAAATGTATAATCGTCCGCGTGACATCGTGGAAGCCGATATCGCTCAGTGGAGTGGCTTCCACGAGCCTGAGACAGCACAAAATGGACAACGGCCTAATGTCCAGCCAGCTTCAGGTTCCGGTTCACAACAAGATCAATTTGCAGATATAGCACAAGCTCAGCAGCCGAGTCGCCCTCGCCTAGAGGTAGCGGATGCTCAGCCTCGTAACTATTCAGAAATGATCAAGGCTGCCCACTCAAACAATCAAAGCGGCGGAAAGCGTGATGATGTACGGTCTGGATCACGTGACGGCAATGCTAATAATCGTAATAATAATCGCAGTGGTAATCGCAGTGGTAATCGCAGTGGTAATCGACGACGAAATCCGGGCCCACGACGGTAATTGATAGTAGCATAGCAAAATAAGCATAAGTATCACGATACTTACCTCGTCTCATCAAAATAAATACTATGTCGCACAATGTATATTTTGCGACATTCCTGATGATCGGCTTAGCGTAACCATTACCATTACATAGTATATACTTAGTCATTCCACGATAGAGCCGCCGTTCGTTCAGGTTGCTGGTGTGATATAGGGTGACGACGTACTACGCGCAGATGTGACAGGCGTATAGCACGAATCATCATGTGCGAATGTTAGTATTTATAATATTTTTTGTGAACTAAATATAATTGTGAAATGTTTAGTTAAATTTAAGTTTCACGGTATACAGACTTTAAGTCTTTACGCCTCAACTTCCCTTGCTTTGTCGGGAAATAGCTTAGGTCTTGAGCGCGCGCCTAAGTAGCACGCAGACTCTCCCCCGCATGTATCTGTGAAACAGTAAGGTTTCACAGACTATTTATAAAAAACTCTACCTGGTGCGCGCACATCAATGTACTGCGTGATCGCTACACCTGTCCGTTGAGCAGTTTGTATCGTTTGGATCGCCGCTTCGAGTTGCTCGCGCGCTCCTCTCGTCGTATCACACTTAATGACTATATTATTACTGAGTCTCACGGTGGCCTCGATGGTTGTGCTCCCTACTTCCACATTCGTTACCTCAAGGTTTTGTTGGCCAGCGAGGGTATAGAGACTGCGCACAAAACTGACAAATGAACGATCAGTTACCCTCTCCCCTGTCTTGACGGGTAGCTGTGCTGTGTCGCGCACGATGCCAAGTCGCTTCTCCGCCCCACTAGCCTGTGCAAGAATTCGTCCATCATCCCCGAGTATCCAGTTCGTACCTCCTACTTGCCAGATTAATGCAGCATTTGTTTCCTGTACACTGACCTGTAATTTGAGAAAGACTGTTCGGTTTATATTCGCTCTACTGATAGTCGGGTAGGTATTCCGCAGTGTTTCGCCGAACCGATTAGTATCTACAAAAAAGATGTTCTTTTCGGTTGGGTGTTGTTTAATATATGTATCAAACACCTCTTGGATGTCCTGCGATGATAATGTGTTGCTTCCCTTTATCTCAAACCCACGGATGGAGAACCACTGCGAGAAAAACAGCGCCCATAGTATCGTCAGTACTGCCGCGCTAGCACCAAGCCGGACAAGCCACTTCCGCCACACAATAGGGCGTCGAGGCGCCTTGTGTTCTGCTTGGAAGATTGGGCGACGCACGCGACCGGTGTCGGCTTGAGGTTGGTCAAAGCTATCGCGTTGACGTCTGACACGGCGCTCTGGCTGCATGCTGCTACGAGCCTTCCTTGAGGATGAGCTTCGCGAGTGCTTGAGCTGCATGAGGAGTTGCCAGCTTACGTAGATTTTCTCCAAGCTCTTTACGTAGTGAATAGTGATCAAGCAGATAGTCTATGGTTTCTGCAAGCTCACTCGAACTTAAGTCTGATTCGGAGATAACATGGGCAGCATGATGCATGGCCATGTAACGAGCATTATGCACTTGGTGGTTATTAGCTGAGTTGGCGAGCGGGACGATAATGGTCGGGCAGCCCATTGCTGCGAGCTCAAAAAGGCTATTTGCGCCCGCGCGAGAAATAACGACATCAGCGGCACCCATGTATTTTGCAAGGGTTGGCGTATCGGCAAACGCAAAGGGTTGGTAATGTGCGCGCTTGCCTGACGCGAGTTGCTGGCGCTGCTGATCTGCGTCCTCAATACTATGTTGTCCTGTTTGATGAATAACGGTTGCACGGGTGATTAGTTGAGGTAATGCTTGCCAGGTGGCTTCATTGATGTGTCGTGCGCCAGTTGATCCGCCAATAATCAATAAAGTGGGCTTACTATTCATGGGCTTCGCGGCTGCTTTTGTGCGCATGAATTCGTCGGCAATGACATTGCCGACATGCGTTAGTTTGCCTTGCAGCTTCGCGGGATATACTTCGACCGGAAAACCGGTCGCAATGGCTCGTGCGCGCCGAGCTAATATACGATTAGTGAGCCCCATGATTGTATCCGATTCGTGAATAACAAGTGGGATCCTTAATAGCGACGCTGCGAGTCCGACCGGCAGTCCTACATACCCTCCGTTTACAAACACAGCATCA
Source organism: uncultured Candidatus Saccharibacteria bacterium (assembly GCA_964613485.1). Lineage (GTDB taxonomy): Bacteria > Patescibacteriota > Saccharimonadia > CAILAD01 > JADZGC01. The sequence continues at coordinate 18,601 of CAZTHB010000005.1, read as the reverse complement.
GGCTTTATGCGCTTGATCATGCGCATGGCCTGCCTTGTGCCACGAATGAAGCGAGTGCTATCGGCGATATTTTTATTAATCGTACGAATATCCGTCAGCTCTGCGAATCCTCGATGATAGCGCCGGAACTTCCCGCTTAAGATTGCTTGGTATTCGAGACCTGCTTGTTTTGCTATGTCTTGCTCGAGTTGGTTGCCGGAACCAATATAGTACAGCTTAAGCCTCGAGTGTTGGTGCTTGAGTGCTGCGGTCAAAGCCAGGAGCGGAGTGGCGTGTCCGCCGGTTCCGCCGCCCGAGAGTACGATTCGCATGTGCTGCCTCCCTTTCGGTATGTCTTGAGATATTCTGCATGATTCCAACCGCCACCATGCTAGCTAACAGGCTTGTACCACCGTAACTAATAAACGGTAAAGGAATCCCCGTCAGCGGTATGAGATTGAGCATAGCAGCGATATTAACGAATGCCTGAGTGATAAGCCAGGCTGTGATGCCGGCAGCTACCATTCGCGCAAATCGATCTGGAGCGTGCTGGACGACACGAATGCAGCGCCAAAGCAAAAGGGTGAATAGCGCAACCACGGTGAATGTCCCCCATAGTCCAAACTGCTCTCCTATGATAGCAAATATCGAGTCATTAGTTGACTCGGGTAAGTAGCCGTACGACTGCAAACTGTTGCCTAGTCCCCGTCCAAGCAGCCCCCCACTTCCGAGCGTAATGAGAGCCTGGTTGATATGATAATCTGCACCAGTTAGTTCGTCACGATGATTGAAAAATGTCGCTACACGAGCCAAGCGATACGGGAATATTACGATCATGAGCATTGCGCTAGCTAAGATACTACCGATGAGCATGCTGAATATCCCAACTGGCACTTCGGACATAAAGTAAACTGCCAGCCCGGCCGCAACAAGGACAATGCCGGTTCCCATATCTCGTTGCATGACGACGGTCAATACGAGTACGACTGCAAAAATACCCATCATTGGCAAGAGTCCCTCTTTGAGCTTACGTAACTCTTCTCGATGCGTATCGGCCCATGTGGCGACATACAATATAAGTGACAGCTTGAGAAATTCGGCTGGCTGGAAGCTTGCAGGACCGAGCCTAATCCAACGGCTTGCACCACGTGATGTACCTGAGATCCCGGGCACAAAGACCAGTAACATTAAGAATCCAGAAATGAGCAACATCCACGGAGCGAGTTTACGCCAGGCGGTGTAATTGATTCGCGATGCGATGAGCCACCCAATAATACCGACGGTCAGGCTAATAAATTGACTGGTAAAGAAACTATTTCGGTCACTGGCTCCACCGGATATATTAAAGTTTACGATGGCGCCAGTTGAGTAGATGACAATCATACCTACTGAGACAAGTAAGATCACGAGTAGCCCGAGAAAATAGTCTGGCCGTTGTGATTGCCGGAGTCGAAAGTCCTGCAACATGCTCTATCCCTTCGCGATGAGGCCGATAATGAGGCCGAGTGTCGCTGAAACGGCGCCTATGACCCATAGTCGCAT
>CAZTHB010000005.1:6849-16980 GCA_964613485.1 uncultured Candidatus Saccharibacteria bacterium | reverse complement strand
GCGGCATGAAGTTTCTGGTAGATAGGGGCTGCCTCACCAGTCACTGCATTGGTGCGTGCGACCTTCCAGGCCTTATATTTGTATGCAAAATAGGTATAAACGGGAGTGCCAAGCATTGCCAAGATAAAGCTAAAGAAGGCTATTATTAAAACTGGCATGGCAGCAGTGGTTATCGGGTCGAAGTTGATGTCGGTTGGCATATTTTGTGTCCTTTAATTATATCATGACATATCATGCTCTAGCTTGGCGGCACGTTGTAATACTTAAATAGCTCTTTTGCTATCTCGGCAAAAGCTGGCACTGCGCTACGTTCTGCAAATGTGTTGGTTTGCGGGTAGTCGACGCGTACGAGAATGATAAATTTCGGGTCGTCCACAGGCGCGAAACCGACGAAGCTACCAATATTCTTATTGTCCTCGTAGCCCTTACCATCAGCACGTGGGACCTGTGCGGTACCAGTTTTGCCGGCGATTTTATAGCCGGGCATGCGTGTTAGGTAGCCTGATCCGCCTTCTACAACCTTGGTCATCATCTGCGCTACGTCGTTGGCGGCCTGCTTGCTGATGACTTGCTCATTACGTGCTTTATGATCGATCGATGTGAGTACCCCATCATCCTGCACGATCTTGTCAGCCACATATGGAGTGACGAGCCGTCCCCCATTCGCAATAGCTGCAACTGCCGAGATCATTTGTATGCTTGTCGTACCAATCCCCTGACCGAATGTCATGTTGGCGTAATCTATGTCAGCAGCTTTGGTGTCCTTCACACGCCCACTCGCTTCACCTGCTAGCTCAATACCGGTTTTTTTGCCGAACCCAAACTTTTGTACACCCTGATAGAAGAGCTCCTTGCCGGATTTCGTGATTTTACTCGAGTCCCCACCCATCAGGCGGAGGATAAAAACCATTCCGGTATTGATAGAGTTTTTGATTACTAGCCCCATATCGACAGTACCGAAGCTTTTTTTCTCGGCATTGTAGATGGTGTATTCGCCTATTGTCGTACTGCCTGTGTCATTGAAGCTTGTTTGGGGACGAATCTTGCCTGCATCGAGCCCCAGGGCCATCGTAATCGTCTTGAAGCCCGAGCCTGGCTCGAACTGATTTGATACGGCGCTATTGATGAACTGGGAGTAGTCAGTAACTTTATTGTAGACATTTGGGTCATAGTCAGGATAATTTACGAGTGCCTTGACGGCTCCGGACTGAGGTTCCATCACGATCACGCTTCCTGAAGGTGCCTTATTAGTCTCGATTGCTCGCTTTAGAGCAGTCTGGGCGATTCCCTGGATGTATCGATCGAGTGTTAAAACTATTCCTTTGCCATTTTGTGCGGGCGTGAGCACATTCTCTTGTGTAGCAATGGGCACCCCGCGATTATCTGTTATGGCGCGAAGCTGACCATTCTTGCCGGATAATTGGGTGTTAAAATACTCCTCGATGCCATACTGTCCTTTTTCGTCAGCATTGACGTAGCCGAGAACATGGCTAAACAGTGCGCCTTCGGTGTAATAGCGATAATCTTTGTCTTGGAGGATGACGCCAGACAGCTCGAGTTCTGCTATTTTATCGGCATCTTGTTTAGCTACTCGTTGTTTGAGTTCGATGTAGCGCGACTCCTTGTAGGTGAGCTGCTCGACAAGCTGTCTTTCATCGAGCTGTAGGATTGGCGCTAGTTTACTGGCTGTCTCTTTGGGGTCGGAAATAAGCTTGGGGTCAGCGTAGATAAACTTCTGCCTATCATTGAGGGCAAGTGGGTATAGCTCGTCGTTGTCATGTACGTAGATCTCACCGCGCGTAGCTGGTATCTCAAACTTTCGTGATTGTTGCGAGTAGGCTTTCGCTTGGTAATCCTTTGCGTGCAGTCCTTGGACTTGCACGAGTCGATACAGAATGGCTATAACGGGCAAGCACAAGATAGCAGCCAGTACGTAGGTACGTACCTGGCTTTGCCCGAAGACGTGTCGTTGTGTGGATTTGCGAATCGCCATAATATAAGGCGCTGTGGCGCTAAGACTTAGCGCGCGGCGTAATTCACATTTTGAACTGGTGTGTAAGCTTGTGCAACCTGACTGGACTTAGCAGCAGCAATCGACTCGAGGCGCGCGGCGTCGATGCGGAGTTGTTGTTTTTTCGCAAGAAGCTCGTTGCGCTTATTATCGAGGCTTGCGACACGATAATTCAGGCTCGTCGCCTTAGTGACCTGATTAAGATATAGCAATGACAGAAGTGCAATCAAGGTAATTAACATAACACTTACAGTAATCGGGCCTGCCTGAACGGCGGTCTGTACACGGGTAAGATTTTGATTTCGCATCATGCGATATTGGGCTGATTGCATACGCTTTGGTCCTCTGTTTTGATATTTGAATTGTTTGTGTTTGTTTTTGGGTAGATTTGAGCTCTACCGGGCTACAAAGATATTGAATTTACTTAACAACGCGAACTGAAAGTTTGATAGTGCGTGGGTTAAGGTTGCGTACTCGTACTGACATGTGATGTCTCCTTTTTGTATTTTTTATTGTGTTAATTTTTGCTTTTCGACGGCGCGAAGCTTGGCGCTTCTGGCTCGTGGGTTGATGTCAAGTTCTTCGGGGGAAGCCATTATCGGCTTCTTGGTAACCAGGGTAAACAACGGTTGGCTCGTGGGATGACCGGTGATTGGGTCGATTTCAGAGTGTGTGAGCGAGCGAAATGTTTGCTTCACGATCCGGTCTTCGAGGGAATGGAAGCTGATAATGATCAGTCGCCCACCTGGCTTGAGGTGCTGAGCTGCCTTGGGTATGACCGTTTCAAGTGCTTGCAATTCGTCGTTGACGGCGATGCGAAGGGCCTGAAACGTCTTGGTAGCTGAATTAATCTTACCACCGTTGCCGATAGCTGTGTGGATGATATCCACAAGATTAGCGGTTGTGCTTACCTTTTTCTTGGTTCGAGCTGTGACAATTGCCTTTGCAATACGTCGACTCTGTCTCTCTTCTCCGTAGCGATAGATAATGTCTGCTAGTTCGGCTTCTGGCAATTCGTTCACGAGCTGATACGCGCTCACCCTCGCAGTAGTATTCATGCGCATATCAAGGGGTCCATCATATCTAAAAGAAAAGCCTCGGCTAGGATCATCGAGCTGCTTGGAGCTTACTCCTGCGTCAAGCAGAATGATATCGGCTGGCGGTAAGGTACTCCATGTTAGTAGCCCGAAGTTATCGTGTCGAATACGTACATTCTCACGCCCAGTAAACTCCCTCTTTAGTGAGCCGATGGCTTCGGTGTCCTGATCTATGAGCCAGGCTTCACCTGAATTTCCAATTCGATCAAGGATGGCGGTCGCGTGCCCGCCAAACCCAGCGGTGAGATCTATGTAGACCTCTCCTGCTTGCGGTTGTGCGAGACGGACAACGTCTTCGATTAATACCGGAATGTGTTGTTTATCCATATCTTGTCAAGGTTACCTATTTAGCAGCCAGTTGTCTATATTTGTTTTTTGTATTTTTGTTTTTTGGTTCTTTAGAAAAGAACAGTTGTGAGGTGGGTTTGTTCTCTAGTTTGAGAACGATTTGTGGCAAGGTCTCATCTTTGTAAGCAAAAATGATTCCTTGAATTGTTTTCAGAATACCTAAAAAGTTTCTGAAAAGAGAGTTGAAAGTTTGTGAGGTGGAGTTTGTATATACATACAATGTACAGACCACAATTTGGATACGCCGTGGTCCCGCGGGCGCCACTGACTGCCAAATAGCTAACTTTGTTTTTGTATTTTGTTTTGAAGTTGCTTGACGGGATATTACTCCAGTCCCCTCATCTAGCTATGCTGTTACTTTGCAGAAATGCGGAAGTATTTGCCGGCTCGTACTGCGACAATGTCGCGTTGAATACCTGCGTAGGCCAGATGATGGGGCTCGAGCGTCACTCTCCCCTGTTTCTTATCGAGGGAAGCGGTGACTTTGCCGGTACGGAACTGAACGTTCAGATCGGCGGTGTGTTCGTCGAGGATGTTGCCAGTCAGGGCTGATTCCATCTCGGCGTCCCATATTGCTTTTGGATAGAGGTGAAGGTACTGCTTAAAGCCTCTTGTTATGACTACTTCAGCGCCAAATTCCGCCTGCAATTCTTTAGGAATCGTCAGTCGGTTCTTGTCGTCTAATTTCCTTTCAAAGTAGTCCATGGGTTGAGCGTTACTCCTTACTGCTGTTATGAAGTGGTAGCTCACCCACAGTTACCCACTAACAACAGTATAATACCCACTGCTACCCACCGTCAATATATTGCATATAAAAAGTCGTCAATTAACCCAAAAATCTTGTGGATAAGTATTTGTTGTATACTTGATAGTACTTATGGCAAAGAGAGCCCACAAATTACGCCATCGACTTGATACACACTATGTGCGCTCAAGCTTTTTTGGTATTGAAGACAGTTTAGTTTCTACTACTGGTTTGATCGCGGGTATATCGGTGGGTACGGCTGATCGTAATGTAGTTATCTTGGCGGGAGCGGTTGCAATCGCTGTAGAAGCCATCTCTATGGCTGCGGGAGAGTTTTTGAGCGAAGAAGCCGAAAAAGACATGTCACAGGGGCGCGATCGTGCAAACCCCGTGATTGGTGGTCTTATAATGCTGATCTCCTATGCTGTTGCAGGTATGGTTCCTCTAGCCCCTATTCTGATTCTTGATCAAGCCTACGCTCTTGCCGGATCGATTCTGGCGGCGCTCGTCGGATTGTTTTTGCTCGGGTATGTACGCGGCAAAATAACTCGCAAGTCAGCTATGAAGCAGGCTATTCGCGTGCTCGTAGTTGGTGGCGTTGCTGCAGCGATTGGTATCGTTGTCGGCGTACTATATAAGGTTTAGATTAGGCGAGCTTATCAGTGAGATAGCTTTTGAGATCGGCTATTGCGATTCTTTCTTGTTGCATCGAGTCTCTGTCGCGTACTGTTACGGCCTTGTCTTCTAGGGAATCAAAATCTACCGTTACACAATATGGAGTGCCTATTTCGTCTTGACGGCGGTAGCGACGACCGATCGATTGAGTTTCATCGTACTCGACTCGCCAATCGCCGGCTATTTCCTTGAATACGTCTCGCGAAAGATCTGATAGTTCAGGCTTCTTGGAGAGCGGTAGGACGGCGACTTTGATGGGGGCAATTTCTGGCGTGAAGCGCAGGACAACCCGTGTCTCTCCCGCTACATCTTCTTGGTCATAGGCATCGAGCAGGACAGCCATGAGCAATCGTTCTACGCCAACTGATGGCTCAATCACGTATGGAACGTAGCGTTGCTTTGTTTCTTCATCAAAAAAGCTGAGATCCTTGCCGCTGACTCGAGTATGGGCGGTGAGGTCGTAATCGGTACGGTTGGCTATGCCATAAAGCTCCTTGAACCCAAACGGATATTCGAATTGAATATCGACGCTGGCAGCAGCATAATGTGCGCGCTCATCATCGGCGTGGTCATGAAATCGTAAGTGGTCCCGCTTCAACCCGATTGATTGCACCCATTCCATGCAGTATTGCTTCCAAAAATCGTACCACTTGATGGCTTCATCTGGCTTGACGAATACTTCGAGCTCCATTTGCGTGAGTTCTCGCAGGCGGAAGATGAAGTCACCTGGAGTAATTTCATTGCGGAAGGCCTTCCCTATTTGAGCAATACCAAATGGCAGCTTAGCTCGGCTTGTTTCGCGTACGGTGTCGTATTGCGCGAAGATTCCCCCTGCAGTTTCGGGTCGGAGATAGGTTGTAGATCCAGTATCCTCGACTGGTCCGACATGGGTCTTGAACATCATATTGAATTGTCGTGGCTCGGTGAAGGTGCCTTGCTTGCCACAATGTGGGCAGGTCTTGTCTTGTAGCGCTTCTGCTAGCTTGGCAAGATCATTGGTGTCCACGTCCGCAACGTGGTCGGCTCGAAAACGGTGCTTGCATGATTTGCAGTCAATCATCGGGTCTACAAATGTGTCGACATGCCCGCTCGCCTCCCAGAGCTTTGCGTGCTGGATGATAGTTGAATCAAGTCCGACGACGTTATAATTTCGATTGACGAAATGTCGCCACCACGATTGCTTGATATTGTTTGCAAGCTCAACACCGTATGGTCCAAGGTCCCAAAAACCAGCGATGCCACCATATATTTCGCTTGCCTGGAAGACAAAGCCTCGTCGCTTAGCAAAGCTGGTTAGTTCTTCCATGCTGAGTCGAGGCGTTGGCTTTGGAGCTGAGTCTGATTTCTTACTATTCATATCTGTAGATTTTACCATTTTTAGGAAGGTATTCAAACCTTAGCTCGCGAGTTGACGACTACGTAAACTAAAGCCTGTATGGTAGTGCCAAAACTGTTCGAGTAGGTCCGCGAGCGCCCGAGCTTCTTCGGTAATATCTTGGAGTTGTAGGAGTTGATTGAGGGGCAGCTTACGACTTATGCGCCAGAGCTTGAGCATGCGCGGACTAATGCTGTGTGTGCCCTGCTGTTCGTCGAAGCGACCACGGACAAGGTTGAAGCTGTGCTGAGTCTCACTATTCGGAAGCTCGGGCGTTAGTCCTAGTTCGTCGAGGCTGAGACTGAGAGCTGTCAGCCAGACAATATCGCCTTGATCTCCGAGCGCCGCTGGAAGTGCGGTACGTAACATCTCATACCATTGCGTACTCGTGGTTTCGGCCGAGAAGCTTCGTTCGGTGAGTTCGAGAATGGCGTGTGCCCGCCAAAGTGTATCTAGATCAGAAATTTCAGGCGCGACCTGTATGATCTCTGCGCCTATGATAGTTGCGAGCCCCTTGCCATCTACGAATCGCCAGCTTACTTCGTGAAAAGGCTCCATGCGACTGGCTAGTTTGCTGGTCGGCTTGCGGACGCCTTTTGCGACTGCGTCCATGCGGCCGAAATCATGGGTGTAGAGTCGGATAATTCGGTCGTACTCACCGAGGTTTTGACGACTAAGCACGAAGCCAGTGGTTGAGCGGTAATGATTCATGGCGCTGGCAAGAGTGCTCGAATAGCTCCGGCGAGCTGTGATGGCTTGGTTTGCTGCTTCACCAGGTACGCACGCACACCGAGTGATTGAGCTAGACTAGCGGCGATGCCCACGTCGGCTGCTTCTAGTGTGGTGAGTATGAATATCGGTATTGAGAGATGCTTAGGCTGTAGGCGAATGTCCTGGATAAGTCGAATACCATTTTTCCCGGGTAGCAAGATTTCACTGACTACTGCGTGGTAAGTCCCTGCATTCAGCTGTAACAAAGCGTCTTGTGCGCTGCTTGCATGGTCGACCGCTAAGCCAGCCTGTTTAAGGGCAGCAGCGTAGACACGTCTAAAACTAGCATCTCCATCGACGAGAAGTATCTGTAACATATGCCTATTGTAGCAGCTCAAGGCAGGGTGATTAGTGGTTATAATGCGATCTGGAGCTGTCGAGCGCGTGGCCAGGTGAACGTTATGCGGCGGGACTGCAGTCGGTTGCTGCCTACCTGCATGCCAGTGGCGCGAAGTGCGCGCAAACGAATATATGCTTCGAGCCAATCCTCGGCTAGATTATGTACAAGGGTGCGCTCTGCATCCTGCGTCAGTAAAAGTGTATTGATGTGCGGTGGGATATGACGACGCCACTCAAGGGTCATTGCGAAGCGGTCATTGCGAAGCCGAAAATACGCATCGCTTGGGCTCGTTGGTATAAGTGATAGCAATTCGTAGGTGGATTGCAACTGCATGATTTCATCGCCGTGAACCTGAGGAGGCCGTCTTACACGGTGGATTACAACAGTGTTTTGCTTGAGATGTGCAAAAAAGCGAGCACAATTGTGACGCACTGCATCGGGGGTGTTTTCGCGCAAGGTCACAAGGAGGCTATGCAGTTGCGCGAAGTGAGTAAAATCGGTTGCTGCTTCGCGAAATATCGTGTTGTCATCGAGCCTCTGGGCAGCTCGTAATGCGCTGAGTTTGCTTGCGAGTAGTGCTTCAGCGTAGCGCAAAATTACTTCTCGGTAGAGAACAGGGTCTTCACGGGTCGACATACTAGCTACGCTAGACTGGCCGGTATGTTAGTGCAAGCCTAAGAGGAATGTGCGGGGTTGGGACTTGCTTACGGGATCCGGGTACTTTGAACTGCGGCATTATACGCACTCAAAAGGGTCGCATTATCATTGTTGTCAGTCTGAAGAATGAGTGTGGAGTCGCGTACCTCGATGATGACGATTGTGCCAGCTTTCTCACGCTTATCGATCTGCCCTGTATATCGCACAGCATTACGTCCATCGACCTGTATCTCTTCCCCAGTCTTAAAGTTATTGCGCTTTTGCTTGGCTAGTTGGTCGTAGGCTTCACGTACTTTAGCGAAAGCATCTTGGCGATAGGTTACGCGCAAGGCCATGTAGTCAGCCTTTGTATCGACTTGATCTGGATTTGCTAAAATTACGATCTTGTCTTTATTTGAGCCCTGAGCTGTTGAAATAGAAAAGTTCTTCGGGACCGTGAAGCTGAATGCCCCAAGTTCCTTGCTGGCGGTATAGGTCTTTGTATCGCTTAGCGAAGCTGCAATCGTGGCTTCTTCGTCTTTTTTCTTTTGCTCGTCACTTCCGGCGGTGTAGCCTGAATCATACTGGAGCTTGTTAGCCGTCTTTGCCTTAGTGAGCTGGCTTGATTGATAGGCCGCAAATGCGCCGAATCCGACGGCCGCTATGACGGCGACAACTAACAGGATGAGGGTAATTTTGCTATTTGCATTCTTAGTGGCTTGATCTTGCAGCTTTTGCTGGTTTTGGAGATTGCCTATATTTGCGCCGAATCCCGTAGGCAGCCCGGCCGGCTGATTTGCCGGCGGGACTGGTTGTCCAGACTGCTTTGGGGATTGTGGTGTAGTAGGAGGCATATACTATGAACTTGCTTATGCCTATTGTACCCTATTTTTTCTCGACTTGCTTGTCGCCTGGCTGCCAATCGATTGGGCAAAGTCCACCCGTTTGAAGCGCCTTGACTACGCGCAGAGTCTCGGTTACAGAACGGCCGACATTACCGTCTGAAACAACGAAGTAACGGATGTTGCCTTCAGGGTCGATGATGAATGTCCCGCGCTCAGCCTGGCCGTTTTCTTCATCGAGCACTTCGTAGGCGCGTGAAATGCGGTGAGATGGATCTTCGAGAATCGGGAATTCTACATCTTTGAGGTCACGCTCAAACCAAGCGCGATGGCTTTGGATGGTATCGGTAGAAACGGCTGCAACCTCACAGTTTGCTTCTTTGAAGGCATCAAGGTGTTTCTGGAAGCCCTCGATTTCAGTTGGGCATACAAAGGTGAAGTCACGTGGATAAAAGAACAATACAAGCCACTTTTCCTTATATTCTGAAAGACTGGTTTGTTTATAGTGATCGGCAAGTCCTTTTTGGTAGGCATTTGCTGTAAAATCTGGTGCTGGTTGATTGAGTCGAATCATATAGTATCTCCTTTATGCATTATTGGTTTGGTTATGAACTAATCTTCTCGACGGCCCATTTGGGGATGCGCTCGTTCACGACAGACCAGTCGATAAGCTGCATGAAGCTTGCGACATAGTCTTTGCGTGCGGTAGCGTAATCGAGGAAGTAGGCGTGCTCGTAGACATCAAGCACGAGCAGTGCGCCACTATTCCAGACCCCGCCTTGATTGTGGGCGTCGCAGATGTAGTTTTCTAATCGTGGATTATCAAAGTCAAATGCTAGGACAACCCACCCACGGGCTGACAGTCCGAGTGCGGCAAAGTCGGTTGCCCAGGTCTCGACGCTCCCCCATTGCTGCTCGATGAGCTGTTTGATTGGGCCATTACATTCGGATTGAATGTCATTCATATTCTCGAAGTAGGCTTCATGTAGTTTGATTGCATTCAATGCAAAAACTTTCTCGAGGTTGACCTCTCGAATCTCTGCATACGTACCATTGCTATCTTCCGAGCTAACGGTCAGTGCTTTTTGGCTTAGTTCGTTGTATTTCTTTACATATCCTTCATAGAGCTTGTAGTGCTCTGCGAGCTGCTTTTCACCGAGGCCATTCAGTTTTGTGTACGGGAGTGGCTTTGGTTGTATGGAATTTGCAGACATTGTCACCTCCTCTGCATTATGGTTTGCGGTGCAGCTTCTATTGTATCTGATCTGGCGTGTGCTTAAAACTTTTTGCT
>CAZTHB010000005.1:0-6749 GCA_964613485.1 uncultured Candidatus Saccharibacteria bacterium | reverse complement strand
CCCATAAACTTGCGCCCATACATCGATCGTTCGCCGTAGGCGCCGTAGGCCTCGATCATCTTCTTGTCTGGGTCGGATAGTACAGGAAATGGTAGGTTATATTTCTCAGCAAACTTTTTGTGGCTTTCGACCGAATCTCCAGAAACGCCATATACTTCAACACCAAGTTCTTTGAGGTCCTCAAGATTATCGCGTAGACTGCAGGCTTGCGCAGTACAACCTGGCGTATCGTCTTTAGGGTAAAAGTAGATGAGTGTGTGTTTGCCGTTTAGATCTTTTAGGGCGTGTGCAGTTCCAGATTGGTCTTCAAGAGTAAAGTCTGGTGCTGGTTTGCCTACTGTAATCATGTATGTCCCCCTTCCTTTACATTTGCGGTTTAAAGTAACGTTCCCAGTGATGGTACAGTCCTGCGGTAGCCTTAAGATCAAGCGAGTTGTACTTCGCAATCTCGATAAACTTACTGTCTTTGTACGCCTGGTCCACTTTGTCGCCCGCCATTTCATCGGTCTTGGGTGTATCGATGCCAAATGCTCGGCACCAGCGATGTAGGCTTCCGCGATACATCGCGAGGCCGTTGAACGTGAGTAGTTCTGAAAGATCGAAGTGGGTCGCTGTGGCGATACCGGTGTTGCTGTATCGATTCGAGGTTAGATCGCGGGTGGGTCGTATGCCGTGAATAGCCGAACGGATCATCATGTACGGTACATCACTACGACGACCGAAGAAGCTGATGAATTCGTCATGCACTTCGGCTAGAGCCCAGAACTTCGTCAGCATCTCGGCTTCGGTCATAGCTTGGTACTTGATGCCGTCTTCTTCACTGTCCTCTGGCTTGGTTTTTCCCGCGTCATAATATACTGCCCCACGATTTTCGTCTGGATCATATACACCGATGGCGATGATCTTGCCTGTCAGTGGGCTAAAGACCAACTTACGTTTGAGCTCCTTAAGCTCTACTTCATATTTGGTTGGCTCGAGCTCTTGATCTGGCAAACTCTTCATTAGGTCTTGCTTTGTGAGCTCGTCCATTGAATCAAAGTCTTCACCTACCATCTCAATATCAAACACTAGCTTCTTTTTATTCATGAATAAAACACCTCGTTATATCTGGATAATTTCAGATAATTGATTGTAGCATCATAGTGATAGCTCGTCACGCCACAGTTAGAGATATCATCAGTGCGATTCAGCTCAAGGAGTTGCGCTTCAGTTAGTCGCTCAAGCATTTTGCGAATCATTTGTACGACATCGGCGTGAGCTACAACCAGCACACGCTTTCCTACTTGATGTGTATAGATCGAGTGGAGGAAGTTATATAGGCGGAGGCCCATGTCGGGGTAGCTTTCGCCGCCAAGCGGACGGTAGTAATATTCACCTTCGAGCTTTAATCTGGCAGCTTCCTGTGGGTAGTGCTTCTCAATACCAAACCAGGTGAGCTGCGAGAAGATGCCGAATTCACGCTCTCGAATACGATCTTCTGGGTTGAGCGGTATGTGATAGCCTATCTCGCGCTCCATGATATGAAAGGTGTCCATAGTGCGTATGAATGGGCTAACATAGGCTACGTCTATATGGTGAAAATGATGCGCTAGGGCTCGGCCCGTCAGTGCGGCTTGTTCCTTGCCACGGTCGGTTAGCTGTACGTCCGCGTCACGAATCGGCTCAAGTAAGATGCGTTCGGTATCGTGCCTTGATTCTGCAATCGCTTTGCGTACATTAAGCTCACTCTCGCCATGTCTGACGATAATGACTTCCTCGGGATACATGAGTGATGTGTTATTTTGGTTAGTATCCATAACAACTTTATTGTACCAGAAACAATCATCGCTTCTATTGGGCATGAAAAGCTTGCAACAAAAAACCGCCCATTAGGCGGTTTTTTGTACGCTTGCTACGTAAGACTTATCGGTCTTCGCGTGGACGAGCTTCGTTAACGATTACTGAACGACCGGCAATTTCGGTTTCGTTTAGCGTTTCGATAGCCTTCTTAGCACCTTCATCATCTGCCATTTCGACAAATGCGAAGCCACGTGAGCGGCCAGTTTCGCGGTCGGTTGGAATAGTTACAGAAGTAACTTCCCCAGCCTGCTCAAAAGCAGCACGAACTTCTTCTTCGGTAGCACTCCATGCGAGTGATCCAACAAATAACTTAGTTGACATATTCTCTCCTTATTTACTAACCCGGACAATTCCGGTGCCCTGTGACATTCTCCGGAATGAGACCGAGTTCTCGCCTACCGGGCGTGCGTAGGATGAGAATACGATCGACAGGCTGGACAGACCAAAACACTGCTTCTAGATCGGCATTAGTATAGCATGATTTGATCAACTTGTATACGCCTTATGTAAGAAATGAGTTGACCGGACTCTAGCATAAGCAGTATGCTCATGGGTGAAGGATTCATTTTATGGTTCAAAAACGCAAGAAAACACTTACTCACCATATCCACCATCATGCCAAGCGCATCCGCAAACAGTGGGAAACGCCTCATACGATTATCGCGGTGATTGTGTTTCTTAGCTTCGCGCTCATCTGGTTCGGCTACATGGAGTGGACAAAGCCGGCAGAGCTCATGAGTGGGGCAAATGTATTCGATAGCCCTGATGCCGATACAGGCAATGAACCCTCTCCAATCTCCAGTACACAAGAATTTGCCGTTACATTAGGGCAAGCTACGGTCGATCAAGAGGCGCAGACCGGATGTACTGCTCAATATAATTTTCTGTATCCGATTACCTCAAATAAGGCAGGTACCATCACTTTTCAGCGCGTGAGAAGCGACGGAGTTGTGATCGATGTCGAGCCACAAACGCTATATTTCGCGAAGGCTGAGACGAAGTTTGTGACGTATACTTGGCAGGCAGACAAGGCTTATGAATTTACGGGCTATAGCTACATTCAGATCTTGAACCCAAAGCCGGCAGCGTCAAATTATGCAAATATCAAATTTACATACCTTTGTCGCTAGCTAGCGGCCGATTTTGACGAGCTCAATATCGAATACCAGCGCTGCATTCGCTGGGATACCTGATCTGGCTGGTGGGTTTGCGCCATAGGCTAGCTCTGCAGGGATGATAAGCCGTCTCTTGCCCCCTACTTTCATGCCCGGCACGCCCTCGGTCCACCCCTTAATAACTCCATCTAGACTAAATGCGATAGGTTGTCCCATATCGAGTGAGCTTTGGAATACAACTCCGGTAGCCGCTACTGCACCTGTGTAATGAGCCGTGATGGTATCGCCGGGCTTAACTTCTTCGCCTGTTCCGGGTACTAGGTCGATCTTTTGTAGTTCTGTTACGTTCTGAGTGGGTGAAAAATCAGCGAGTGGCTTTCCTTCCATTGTGGTCTCCTCCTGTGGGGTTGTCGTTATTGATGGTGTATTAGTCGATGAAGCCGTAGTAGTTGGGCTCGGGGCTATATTCGTGCTTTTACTTCCGAAATATACCCCGCCACTCACCATAACAATGATGATACCCCCGGCTATTACGAGCATAATCTGTCTTTGCATTTGCGTATTATAGCAGCAAGAGTACTGCATGAACTACGAATTGATTGCTTATTGACTAGACACTATGGTGGCGGTGCAGCCAAATATCCACCAGGCGCATCCGGTTCTAATTTGCACGACAGCTGGGGTTGAGTTGAGGCTACCATTTGAGGCTACGATGCTGTACGTATAGCTGTTGCCGATGGCGATCGCAGGGTCTGTGTAGCTTGATGATGCCGTGAGAATGGTTGGCCGGTTGAGTGGTGTGATTTTATAGCTTGTGGCACCGCGAACAGCATTCCAACGCAAGCCAAGGTCGAATGAAAGGAAGTTTTGAGCCAGTCCGGTGACGAAGCCCGATGGTTTTGCGAGTGAGGTTGGAGTAGGTGTTGGTGTTACTGTTGGCGGAGCTGCTGTAACCGTAGGTGGTGCCACGGTTACAGTTGGTGGAACCGTTGTGATTGTTGGAGGCGCAGCAGTTATGCTTGGTGGAGCTGCTGTGATCGTCGGCGGTGCTGCGGTTATGGTTGGCGTGGGGTTATCAGGAGTTGAGGTGGCGAGCGTATTGGACTGGCCGTTCTTCCAAGTTAGTGCGCCCCTGTTGACGATTGAGCCAACTGGCCTACTGAGTACTGCTGCGGGGATCGCCGGTAGCGGGTTGCTTGAGAGGATGGCGGCTGACCCAGCGGCGAGTTTGAAGTTATGGTTTGTTGGGTCGGTGAATACTTTTGTGATCGCTACGCCCTCTACGAGGGTTGATTTACCTTCCCTCCCTGTTTGTGACCGTAGTGTGGCATCGAGGGTTGTATAGTTGATCGCCGGTGTGGTTCCCTGCCAACCGAGGACATACTTTGGTGCTGTGGTATTTGGCCGGTAGTATAGATTGCCGTCCAGTGCGGTGACAGCTGACGTGCCGGCGATATTTGTGCGAATATTCATGAGATGTGAAGCAGAATTTGTGGAAGGTCCTGCTGCTGAAAGATTATTCTCGATAGCTACATTTTGAGAAGGTAGTCTTGGATCATCGTAGATGAAGAAGTTGTCTGATTTGTTGTTATAGGCGGTATTGTTATAGACATAAATATTGCGACCATTTATTTTGTAGCCCCACTCGCCATTATTGTATGACACGTTTGACGCAATGGTTGCGTTATAGGAGACCTCGTAGAAGATGCCATGGGTAGTATTACCCCGCGCCATATTCCCAAGAATTTTGTTGTCGCTGCAGTCGAGGTCGCACCAGTAGCCGGTACCAAAGTTATTTTGGAACAAATTATACTTAATGGTTGAGTTTGTCATTCGGGCAATTTTTGTGCCAGCATACGATCCATACTCGCCGTCCCACTGCACTTTCTCTGTATTGTTGTTGTACACAACATTATTGTCCATGGTGAAGGCATCAAGATAGTTGCCCGATACGCCACTCGCCCCGTTATTCGCAAAGATGCTATTGCGAATAGTTATGTTGCTTGCGCGATCAGTAGAAGATCCTGTCATAAAAATTCCATTGGCGGATGATTCGATGAAGGTCATATTATCAAATTCGATAGATTTTGCCCCATTGCTTACCTCGATTTGTCCTGGCTTTGAAGTAAAGTAGACATTTGCAGCATAGCGACGGACTCCAATGCCTCGTAATTTACTGCCGGCAGTTGCCGCTGAATAGTACATAATGGCTTGCTTGCGGGTTGAAGCTTCGACGGTCTTTAGTGTTGGGCTGGTACCGATATATAGTTTCGAATTTGCTCGATCTACATAGAAAGTGCCTGTCACTACTTCAGCTTTCGTAAGCACTTGCTTTAGTTGTACGTTATCGACATATACCATATCTGGGAGGCCTCCGGCTGGGTTTGCGCTGGTGACGAGATTTTGGTCAAAGCAAGCGTTATTTGGACACAGGCTTGTAGCTACCGACCAATTATCTTTGCGCCATATATTCCCATCCTGCACCCATCCCGTGACGACGTCTGAGCCGTCAAGCCACACTTCTTCATTTGGGTATGGTTGAATCGTCAGCGCCTTGGCGAGGGTTTTGAGCTCCTCGCGATAGACTCCGCCACGCATAACAATCGTCCCTCCTGCGGGTGCCTTATCAACTGCAGCCTGTAGGGTCTTGAGTGGTGACGTAGATGTACCACTTTTTGTATTGTCACCGTCTTTTGTAGAGACAAAGATGGCGTTAGCGGGATATGTGTATTGCGTCTTAATGATACCGACGGTCACTTGGTCGGTGGTCGCGGCGCGTGAAAATGCAAAATATATTGTCGCGATGGCTGCGATAAGGAATCCAGTAGTGATGAGAGCTATCTTCCAGTCAAAGCGAGCTAAGTCAACTAGGGGTTTGTTGGTTTTACGGGTCTTATTACGCTTGCTCTTCACAGCTTTTGGCACGAGGTCATTCCTTGGTTATATATTATCGATATTATAGCATGAGCGGAATCGTTCATATAAACTCGTTTATCGATATAGGTAAGGTGAAAAAATATGAATTGCCGTCTTCCAAGCAATAAATAACCCTACGTCATACGACATAGGGTTATTACCTGATCGGCATAGGGGTTAGGCAGAAATGAGGTCACCGGAGAGGGACGACGACCCATCTTGCGGTGTGGGTGCACACAACTTCTCGATCGCGCTATACATGCGTTGGACGAAACTTTTGCCGCTTTTGATGACAGCATCGTGCGAGAGGCATGCACCGTCCTCTGCCATGAGCATGGCGATGTCGCAAACATACAGATTGGTGTATTTGCCGTTCACTGCATCTATCAAGGTAGTAGGTTCGTCGCCTGCACTCACCATCAAGATCATCGGGTGGCTATGACGCTCGCTTGCGTCCGGCAGATAGGCAGTTACGAACTTGTCACGACCGTCGAAAAACGCAAGCCGACGGAGCGGTCGCATGCTTGCAGGCAACGAAAGCGATTGCATACCCTGACCAGTCAAAATATGTCCACCAAGATCAATCTCGCAGTAAAAGACCGCATGCTTAATGATCGTGTTAACTGATTTGAGTTCGGGCAAGAACATGGGCGCGTCCTTTTGTTCGGGGAATTATGTGCAAAGGTACGAGTCTTGTTGATGCATTCTATAATCAAAAATATATATTGTCAATAATCTTGCCATCTCTACGGACTATTAATCGTTATGTAATCGTTTGAGTGAAGCCGGTTGGGTAAGCTATCGTTTACTACATAATCCCCGCATATATAAATAGCCATAGTAAAAATCCAGTACCTTCTAGGTTTTTACTATGGCTGG
>CAZTHB010000004.1:0-38439 GCA_964613485.1 uncultured Candidatus Saccharibacteria bacterium | reverse complement strand
ACCGCTCGCTGATGACACAGGATTTCCATCCGCTCAGCTTCCGGCACGATCGGACGGTTCGGCCCCTTCCGTTGCTTGACCTTGTCATCAGAGTCAACTCCAACAATTAGCACATCACCGTGGCGGCTGGCCTCGGCGAGGTACTTGGCGTGCCCAACATGGAAAAGGTCGAACGTTCCCATGGTAAGGACGATCTTTTGCCCTAGGCCACGACAATGGTTGATGATCTCGACAAGATCGTTGTAGTCGAGAATGATTCGTGCTTCGGGGGCTTCACCCGAAGAGAAGATGAATCTACGATGCTCGTTTGTCATGACACCTCCTCGGGTGTGTGGATTGTGAACGAACTGTTTCTAGCTTATCCTTTTTTCAGATATCGAAAAAGCATAAGCAGTACCATTCAATTACTAAAAAACACCCTTATGCGGGTGTTTTTTAGATCTTATCGAAGATGTATTTACTTAGCGACGAGCTCTGCGGTGTCGAGCTTCACGCCTGGGGTCATTGTAGCGGCGACAGTGATTGACTTCACGTATGTCCCCTTTACGCCACTCGGACGGTTGGTCTGTACGCATTGAAGTACGGCACGACTATTTGCGATCAAGTCTTCTGCCTTGAAGCTAAGTTTGCCGACGGCGGCATGGATAATACCATTTGCGTCATTTTTGATCTCGAGGCGGCCCTGCTTGATTTCCTTCACGGCAGTAGCTGGGTCTGCAGTAACGGTACCGCTCTTCGGTGATGGCATGAGCCCCTTTGGACCGAGTGTCTTTGCGTGACGGCCGAGCTGCGCCATGGTGTCTGGTGTGGCTACGAGCACGTCAAAGTCGAGGGTACCTTTAGCGATGTCTGCGAGGAGCTGCTCTGAGTCGGTGACGTCTGCGCCGGCTTCGGCAGCTGCCTTAGCTTTCTTATCGTCGGCTGACAGCACGGCAACACGAACGGTTTTACCACTTCCTGCTGGTAGTGCGGTCGAAGCGCGCACTGTCTGGTCAGCTTGACGTGGGTCGATGTCAAGGCGAATGTGGAGCTCGAGAGTTGGGTCAAACTTTACGGTAGAGATTTTCTGGATAAGCGCAACAGCTTCATCAAGTGCATAAAGCTTGTCGAAGTCGATAGCCTCACGCATGGCTTTTTGATTCTTGGAATACTTCTTGACGCGTGGTTTAGCCTTTGGCTTTGGAGTATCAACTTTTTCGGCAGCTTCAGCCTTACGTTCTTCTTTTGCTTCAGCTTCTTCGGCTTCCTTTGCAGCTTTGGCGCTACGCTTCCCCGCCTTGGCGGTCGTCTTCTTGGCTGGCTTTTCTTCGGTAGCCTCTGTCTGGTCAGCTTCCGCTTCGGTTACGACTGTCTCTTCTACGATTTCTTCTGGTTTCTTTGGCATAATATTCTCCTTGTGGTGCAAACGCCCCAAAGGGCTCCCACGAGTTAATTAGTTAGATTATTTCTCGACCTCTACGCCCATGGAACGTGCAGTACCGGCGATGATCTTCTTTGCTGCATCAATGTCATTGGCGTTTAAATCGGCCATCTTTGCTTCTGCAATTTCGGTGAGTTGCGCGTCAGTTAGTTTACCGACTTTTTCTTTATTTGGTACGCCACTTGCCTTCTGGAGGCCAAGGGCTTGCTTGATAAGCACCTTCGCTGGAGTGCCTTTGACGACGAAGTCAAAGCTCTTGTCTTCGTAGATTGTGATCTTGGTTGGGCATTGTGCGCCACGCATATCCTTCGTCTGTTCATTGAAGGCGTTGATGAAGTCCATCATATTCACGCCGTGCTGACCCAAAGCAGAACCAACTGGTGGTGCTGGTGTTGCTCCGCCTGCTGGAATGACCATCTTGAGTTTTGCTGATACTTTCTTTGCTTCTGCCATAGTGTTTCTCCTTGTGGTGCAAGCGCCTGTGCTCTGTGGCATTCAGGCTCCCACGATTACTAGTTTAAATTTTCTTGACTTGCAGGCTATCGAGTTCGACTGGAGTTTCGCGACCGAACATCGAGACGAGCACCTTGATCTTACCTTTGGCCTCGTCGATTTCGCTGATTTGTCCATCAAATCCCTTGAATGGGCCGTCGGTAATATTGACCGTCTCCCCTATTGAGTAGTCGATCATGAACTTAGGCTCTTCTACGCCCATACGCTTTTGGATGACTTTGATCTCATCTTCACTCATTGGGCTTGGTGTGGTGCCTGTACCAACAAATCCGGTTACATTTGGGGTATTACGTACGATGTACCAGCTGTCTTCGGTGACATCCATATTGACGAGGATGTAACCTGGGAAGATCTTGCGTTCGACGATACGTCGTTTGCCGTTTTTGATCTCGATCTGGTTTTCCTTAGGAACGACGACATCAAAAACTTTGTCTTTCATGCCCATAGTGTCAATACGGTGCAGAAGGTTTTGTGCCACCTGATCCTCATAGCCGGAGTAGGTGTGGATGACGTACCAATTACCTGGTGATGTGGTCTTCATGTGGTTGCTTATTGCTCGCTTATGATTAATTTGCTCGGTGCTTTAGCGTGTGAGCAGTTTTTCAAGAATCGTACGGAACAACAGGTCAAATCCAGCCAAGTAAATGGCTACTACTGCTGTAAATATCAAGACGACGCTGGTCAAAAAAATCGCTTGTTGGCGGTTTGGCCAGATTACACGTCGTAGCTCTTGATATGAGCTCTTGAAGTATCTGATAAGTCGTTTCATAGATAGTAAAAAATGTGCTCAACCTAAAAAAGCCGCCAGGGCTTTCTTACAACCAATTCTACCCTGTTGAGAGTAAGCTGTCAATGTATTTCTTGAGCTTTTACGGTCGCTTTTCACGAGTAACAAGCTCCGAGATATTGACTGGTAATCGATCATGAAGTGATGTGAAGAATCTTTGTGCGGGCGACTTAATGACTAAAAGGGTAATAGCTACAACTACACCAGTGCCGGCAATTATACATGCTGTCTGTATAATTGCCGAGCGACGAGGCTTAGCATGTGGTCGAGTAACGATAAACTGCGATACGGCCTGTGGATATCCAACATGCGCTAAGTGGTGGTAGATGAGCGACCAGTAGCCCTGTGACCAGAGCGTAAAGCCAGTAATCGTCGTATAAAGCAAGAAGGTTGAAAGGAGGGTCAGGGCGGCTCGTGCAATACTCTGTCGGCCGACAGTAAATTGACCATAGCTAGCAGTTGACCAGATAATGGCTGTCAATAAGCTTGCGACAACTCCTGCACACAGCATCCAAAATAACCCAAATACTAGTGCTCTTCCGAGTGATTTGAGGGTAAGACCTAGGCTCTTTATGACTAAGAAGCTACTCGATTGATTAGTTGCTGCGAGCATTACTCTAGCGAGGGTGCGATGCACAGCAGCGATTGCCAGGAGAATGAGAGTGATGATGAGTACTGCATACACTATATAGCTCTGCAGCTGCATTAGTACTGGTGACTGTATGTCCATAATCCTTAAAACCGCGAGGGTTGATCCGCCAATGATGACGAGCGCCAACATACTGTCGAGCAATGTGAGAACCAGTAGACGGTGAGATTTTGCAAGCGCCTGCCAGCCATAAGCCTGGGTATCGACCGACCGATGATCGATACGGCGAAGATTTGCCGCATAACTGACGAGCTGCATTATGTGACGAATGAGCCATACTTTGAATAACACAACCACAGCAACGACAAAGATGAGGAGAATGCGATTGAAAGGTGCGGTGAGTAAGCCGCGGATGGCGCTGTAGGCTTGTTGCACCGTAAGATTTTGACTCTGTGTGACGCTCAGGACCGCCCATGGTAAAGCGGCGCAGAGCCAAAATACGGGTGATAAAAGCGAAGTTATTAATGCTGAGTCAAGTGCCCGGCGATCTTGCCTCTCGCGCAATGATTGCAGAATGACGCTACTGATGGAGGATGGCTTTCGGGATTTGTGACGATGATGCGGTAACGGAAGTGCCGGATGTGTTACATGATGCGGGTGCATGATCGTTGGATCTGCATGGACAGTTGTCTCTTTGATCGGCGCTGGAGCTGGCTTTGGTAACGAGTGAGACTTACCCCGTGATTGGTCGATCTTTCGGCCACTTTCGAGCGAATAGCTAATGCCGTCGACTACCACGTGTCGACGTTGCGGAGGATGTGGAGGTTGGTTTCTCTGCATATTACTACTATGTAACGTTTAGCGATTGTGCCATAAGATGACAAGCTTCTCTACGGCGCTAAATCGTATTCGCTGACTGTATACAGTATACTGCTTTTGCTTAATCCTTTCGAGTAATGAACTATAGAGCGTGAATACATATCGCACTGGTCGTTGGTATCCTAAATGTAGATCTCCGATGTGTGCTTCTGCGTGATTGAAGTGGGCTGCAGCTCGACGAGCAAGAATCGTCAGTGCGCGCGTGAGTCCTGCTTGGTTAGACCTTGCCAATACTTCTGCGGGAGTCAGACGAGCTTCACGCAGTACGGTTTGTGGAATATAGATACGACCGAGGTCGATATCGCTGCCGACATCACGAATAACATTTACATACTGCATGCCAATGCCGAGCTGTTTGGCGCCCATTAGTGTCGAGCGTTTGCTGGCACCTAAAATCCGGGCACATAACACCCCAACCACGCCAGCCACTTCGTAGCTATACCGATCGAGGTCAGCGACAGTGAGTGGTTGACGGAAGTCGATGTCACTCGTAACGCCATCGAGAATCGTGTGCATTTCCTCGATCGGGATTCGATACGTTTCTACCATGGTGAAGATAGCCGGCCAAATAGCTGGCTCGATCGGCGGTATTTTGCGTAGCGTGATGGCCTTGCGGAGCATGGCGAGCTTGCGGCGTTTGCTGCTCGCACTAGCGGCTTTATCATCTGCGATATCATCTGCGACTCGACAAAATGCGTACAGAGCTTGGATCGCTCGACGCATTTCTGAGTCAAACAGGTAAGTAGCGAGGGTGAAGCTCGAACTTGCTCGGCGCGTAATCCGAGCGCACGCCGCATAGCTGGCGCGCAGGTGGGTCATTTTGTTCTCTGTACCAAATAATCAGTTAGTGCGATAAATTCGCTCCCTAACGTACCAGGCAGTGCTAGCTTGCCGATTGCCTGCTTAGCTCGATTGCCTTCCTCTTGGGCTAAGAAGGAGGTCTTGGCCTTAGCTCCATTGCTAGTCAGTAGCTTCCGGATAAGCTTGAGGTCCGACTGAGTGACACTTGGGTTACCAAAGAATTTGTCGAGCAGGGCCCTCTGAGTCTCGTCTGCAAACTGAAACGCGTAATGCATCAAGAGTGTCCGCTTGCCTTCGCGCAGGTCGGATATATTAGGCTTGCCGATTTCGCGGGTCGAGCCAAACATGCCTAGAAGATCATCGGTAATTTGATAAGCCACACCGGCGTGTAGTCCGAATCGTTCAAGGATTGTGAGGATCGTAGGGTTGCCGCCGGCTAAGATCGCTCCGCTACGTAGCGGCGTAATCATGCTATATCGGGCTGTCTTGAGCAGGTAAATCTTCTTGATCTTATCTATCTTGAGATGGGTCTCGATACTGGCAAGATCATCGAG
The DNA here is from genome assembly GCA_964613485.1 of uncultured Candidatus Saccharibacteria bacterium. Classification (GTDB taxonomy): domain Bacteria; phylum Patescibacteriota; class Saccharimonadia; order CAILAD01; genus JADZGC01. Next base: position 32,896 of record CAZTHB010000004.1, on the reverse strand, counting down.
CTGTTGCCCGGCTGCAAGCTGGAAGTGGAGACGGTTTAGCTCGCGCTTGAGCAAGCTGCGCACTTCCGTTTCTACTTGTAGCGTATCAAGTACTTCATGGCTGAGGCCGAGTGCGATATCACCTGCGAGTAATGCCATATTGCGGGCGTGTAGTTCGGCTTGTTGGCTGCTCAGTCGTCGCTTAAATAGGCGCTCGTAAGCACCAGTAATATTTGGGCCACCGTAGCGCTGGTCGTCCTGATCCATAATGTCGTCATGAATAACCGCGAAGAGATGATAAAGATCCCATGCTACACCGAGCTGAATGGCATCTTTCTCTTGCTTACCGCCCGCTACTTCATAGCCCAGAGAGACTAGGCACGGGCGTAGGCGCTTACCGCCACGGAGACTGAATTTTTTGAGCTCTACAAGTAGCCGCTTATACTGCGGGTCGATCTTGGCGGCCTCGGCTATCTTGGTGTCCCAAAGCTTTGCAAGTTCGGTGTCGATGCTGGTTTTGATGTGTTTGATTCTGGCAAACAGAAGGTTAGTTGGTTCCACGTTGAGTATCTCGATTAATCCGTTCTGCGACCAGCTTACCAGAAAGCGTTACCATAGGTACACCACTACCGGGATAAGTTGAAGCACCGGTAAAGTACAGTCCTTTGACCTCTCGGCTCACATTGTGTGGTCGGAAATAGCCAGATTGGAAGAAATAATGACTGAGACCGAATGCTGAACCGTCCGTAAGATTGAACTTCGTGAGGAAGTCTTCAGGTGTAAAGACGGATTCAGTCTCGATACGTCCTTTTAAGTCGATCTGCATGATTGTTTTAATGCGCTCGATGACGCGTTTGCGAGTTTGGGTCACTGCTTTCTCCCAATCAACACCAGATTGCAGATTCGGTACTGGCACCAAGATATACATCACGTGTTTATTTTTTGGCGCAAGTTTCGGGTCGGTCTTGGTCGGGATATAAACGTAGAACGCAGGGTCTTTCGGGAGCACTTGCTGGTGGAATATTTCCTCGAGGTTATGCTTGAAGTCCTCGGAGAAATATACATTGTGGTGAAGCATATCTGGCAATTCGTGATCAACGCCCCAGTAAAAAAGTAGTGCACTGGAAGCTTGCTTGAGCTTTGATATTTTTTGATCTGAGTATTTTTTGCGGTTATGGGTCGGAATGAGCTCACGATAAGCATAGGTTAGATCGGCATTCGAGATCACGATGTCCGACTCTACTACTGTGCCGTCGTGCAGGCTTACACCTTGTATAGTCTTATTTTCTATCAAGATTTGCTTTATGGGTGTTTGTACGTGAATGGTAACTCCGAGCTTTTCACATAATCTTTGGAGTGCTCGCGGCAAGGCATGCATGCCGCCTTTTGGATACCAGATACCAAGTCCAGTTTCCATATAGCTGACTACCGAGTACACGGCAGGGGCTTCGTATGGTGTTACGCCCAAATACATCGACTGAAAGCTAAACAGCTGTCGCAAGCGCCAGTCGGTGAAGTAACGCGATACGAAGTTGTACAGCTTATAGAGGCCCCTGCCCTTCAGCAACTCAATCCCTGCTGCGACATCGATGAAATCAGATAATTTATCGAAGTTTTTGTCGATAAACTTCGATCGAGCGAGGCGATAAATCTTTGCTACGTCAGCAAAGTATCGATAAAACTGCTCCGGTGCCTTCGGATCAATTCGTGCGAGCTCTTTGGTGAATCGTGGCAAATTCGAACTTACCTCGATAGTCTCTCCATCTGGGAACCAGGTTTTGTAGTTTGGTTCGAGTTGCGACAACGACACATACTCGTCGAGATTTTCGTCGCAGTACGCAAATGTGTCGTACAGGACGTCGGTCATCATGAGAATGGTTGGGCCTGTATCAAAGGTGTAGCCATCTTGCTTAATAACATGTGCGCGACCACCGACGACGGCCTCTTTTTCGTATATTGTTACCTTATAGCCGTCATGTGCGAGCCGGGCTGCTGCACAGAGTCCGCCGATGCCAGCACCGACTATTACCACCCGCTTTTGTTTAGTCATAGTTACTTCATTATAATTGACTATATGGATTGGCTCTATACCTCGTGGACATATGCGTTGATTTTGGTTTTCTCATTATCTGGCTTGGCGGTGCTTGATTGGCGCTATCGACTGCTTATTTGGCGTAGTCAGGTTAGCCGTAAGGCAACTTTTGCAACGCTTGGGTGCATGCTGGCTTTTTATCTCACTTGGGATATAGCTGGTATCTGGCTGAAGATATTCTCGACAAATCCTCGTTATGTATTGGGCATATATTTCTTCACCCCAGATCTTCCGCTCGAAGAAATACTTTTTTTGACATTACTTACTTACGTTATTTTGCTCGTCGTACAGCTGGTTGATAGATATGATCAGAACAACAAAAAGGGTAAGCGCAAACGAACTACCGCCAAGAAGACGAAGCAGGTCTTGCGATGATGCGCTACACGTATATATTGCTCGGTTGCGCATTTATGTTGCTTGCATGGCTTATCGTGCAGCGTTTGGGTTATCGAGCTAGCCGGCGTATGCTGATTGTGACGGGCTTTTGTTATCTGATGATGGTGATTTTTAATACCTACCTCACTTCCCTCCCTATCGTGCGCTACGACTGGAATAAAGTACTCGGAATCAAAATGATCTCGTGGCCGATAGAAGATCTAGCCTACTTGGTGGTAGGATTGTATATGGCTCAAGCATTATATGAAGCTTGGATGAATTATTATGAAAAGAAAACACCCCATGACAACGCGAAGAAAACACCCCGCAAGCAAACCTAGCTCATCTGGGCTTGCGCAGTCCTTGCGCGAAGTATTTATGTCGAGTCGTCCTTTGAGCTGGATTAATACGGCCGTTCCGTTTGTGGCGGCTTATCTATTTGCTGGCGGTACTTTTGATCAGATATTTTGGGCACTTGCGACCTACTTTCTCTTTCCATACAACTTGCTTGTTTATGGCGTAAACGACATTTTTGATTTTGAGTCGGATCTGAAGAATCCTCGCAAAGGTGGCATTGAGGGTAGTATTGTCGCTCCAGAGCGTCGCGGTATTATATGGTCGGTGATTGTCATCACGACTCTCGCTTGGGGAATATGGCTTTGGCAGATCCTCGATCGCGCGAGCCTCATCGCAATGGGTGCGGTTGTTATATTGGCGCTGAGCTACTCGGTAAAGGGTCTCCGTTTTAAAGAAGTGCCTCTACTTGATTCGATCAATTCCTCATTACACTTCGTGGGGCCAGCCTTCGTGGGATTTCTTGCGAGCCCTAGTCATCATTTATTCGACCTTCCTCTGACGGCATTTTTCTTTTGGGGTATGGCGAGTCACGCGATCGGGGCAATTCAAGACATTGAGCCTGACCGCGCTGCTGGTATTCGTTCGATTGCGACGCAATGGGGCGCACGCCAAACCATTCGCTTCTCGATCGTAATGTACGCGCTCTCATGCTTGAGCGTTGCGTTCATTCAGCCGCCAGTCTCACTGCTTGCAGCACTGTTATTGTTCCCATATGTGCTTAATGCGAGCTTTTTTCTTAAGTACACTTCTGACGCGCAGTCTAAAGAATACCGACGGGCGTGGACAAATTTTATGTGGCTAAACTTTATCGTTGGGTTCTGGCTGACTCAGCTGATGCTTTGGTTGGCAGATCCCTTTCGACTAGGCCCCGCTAAGTTCGATGTATTTTTGATCGTGACCATTCTAGCGAGCTTCGCGCAGCTTGGGCTTATTATGTATAATCTTGCTTTGTTCCGTCGACCTGCAACGACTCGATTGGATGAGTGGCCCCGGGTCTCGATATTGATCTATACCTACAATCAAGCAGAGAATGTAGCTAGTACGCTTCTAGCAGCTTTGGGACAAAATTATCCTGATTTTGAGATATTGTTTACAGATCTTAACTCTGATGATAATACGCTCAAGATCGCACAATCATACCAAGATCCTAAGCTAAAGATTAAGAAAATCGATCCGATAAAGTCGGGTTGGAGTGTTCAGGCATGGGCGGCAGATCAGCTTTTGCAGAGCGCTAGTGGTGAGTACGCCGTCTTGGTTTCCGCCGACACAGTACTACACCCAAACGCGCTCGCTCAGATAGCTAGCATTATGAGCACCAAGCGATTACAGCTAATGTCACTTCTTCCAGCCGATCAAAATAAATCGCTAGCCCAAAAGACAATCCTCAGTCACAATCAATACTTTTTGCTTGCCGCTTATCCGTCTGCCTATATGCAATTACATGCCCCAGAGCGCTCGACAGTACACGGTGGCGTGCTGGCGCTTTCTACAGCGCCCATTCGAGAGCATGGTGGGTTTCGTACGGTGAAAGCTAGCCCGCTTGAAGAGCATGAGCTATTTCATCGTGCACGTCGGTTTGGTCTCAAGGCCGGCTTGTTCCGCGCCAGTGACCTTGCAACAAGCCAAAATCATCAAGACGCTCGCTCAATTATCGCAGATGATATTCAGCGGTTGTATCCGGCTTTAAGATTTCATTTTCCAATAATGTGGATGTTATTCCTTGGTGGATTAGTCTTGTTCACTGGCCCCCTAGTGATTGCTATCTATGGTTTGGTGCGTGAGGATCAGGCGATGTTTACGCTCGCTATGTTCGCGCTGATTGCGCAGCTTCTACCGAGGTGGGTTGTGGCATGGGAAAGTAAGCAAAACCTCCTTGCGCAAGTTCTCGCGCCGGTTACAAATGTTATTGTAATGATTTTGATGCTTGTTTCTGCTCTGCAGTATGAAGCTCTGAAGCCTCGTTGGCAAAACCGTACCGAAATTCTCTAAACTCTGCGCGGGCGTCTATTGGCGCGGGATATTCGTTCTCATGACCGGGCCACCCTGTCGGCGTAACTGAGTTCGGCGCCACATGAGTAGTGTGATTACATATATACAGAGTGAAATGACGAATAGTATTAAGCTCGGTCCTGTCAGGGCGCTGATGACTTGCTTCAAGAGCCTTAGCGGAATCTGCATATCTGCCGCAGCCGATGTTGCATTAAGGAACATTGGTACTATAAATGATAGTACCAGCAGGATGCCGCTTTCGATACTCAGCGTTAATGAGGGTGCCAGAAACATACTAACTTTTGATAGGCGCGCAACTACCATATATCCTACGAGCAGCGCCACAAAGACCACGCTGGCTATCATGAGCGTGTTTTGAGTCGCTGTATAGGCTTGCTTGATTGTTTTGACTGTCGCGATAAAGCCAGCTTCTGGTTCGCCCTGACTGGTTGTTTGTGCGCCTTGTGTGCCGGTGAGTTGCTGGAGGCCTGAAAGCTTTATCTGGTCTGGGACCTGTTGGGTGAGCGTGGACTTGAAGTATGTCAGTTCCATTGCTGGCAGGCCATTTGTCTCAAGTGCAGCGATGAGCGAGTCCTTGACTGGCTTGATGACTAAGATGACGTCTGGAGGTGGTGTTTCTTGGGGTTGCTGGAGCCATGTGGCTATGTCGACCATGGCAGGCTGAATGATCGACTCCACTGCTGAGTCAGTAACTGCTTCATTGACTGATTTTGTAAATAAGGCTTGGTACTGCTCTGGTATACGCTGCGAACTAACGATCGCTGTGCGCATTTGCTCTCCAACCAGTGTATAGACACCCGATTCTTTCAGGAGTGAATTAGCGCTGACGCCGGAGCTTACAAGTGAGGTTACTACATAGCCGACTACGATGAGTGGGAACAAGATCGCCATCAAGCTTAAGAGTAGTCGTCGAATTACTATCATATGTACTTATTGTGACGGTCAGGTTAATTTGTGACAAGCCTTATGGAGCTTATGCTATAGTCTTCCATTGGCGCTGATCCATAGGCCTATGCGCGACATGACGTGTCTATGCACTGAAGCGAACTGGACTACTAGGGCTGCTCCAGCAATTGCGAGCCCGAGTGCTACCCAGTCAGCTTGTAACTCGTGGAGACCGAAAAATATACGTACGGGGTCGATGAAGAAAATAACCGCTAAGACCACAAATGTGAAAACTATTCCGGCAATAACTCGTTGTCCATAGCCTCGAGTTGAAGTGATGTCGAGAGCACGGGGTGCGATGATCAGCATGCCCACACCGAGTACCAGGGTCGTCGCAAATAGTGTCATCTGAATGTCTATGTTGTACAGTCTTGCCATGAGAAAAGCAGTCACACTAGCTACAGATGTGATGATGCCGTTGGTAAGTACAAATGGCATGATTTGGCGTAGATAGCCGGGCTCAAAAGCTGAACGTCTTCTGTCTCGTGGGTACAGTGTCCAAATCAGTATCGGAAGGCCGATTATGAAATAGTTGAGCACGGTAATGTTTCGTGGCGAGAACGGGTATGGCGTAGCTGTTATGAAGGCTGTGATAAGTAGCGTAATTCCGATAATCACTTTATTAAGGAAGAGTGATCCGATAAGCTCCATGGTTGTGATAATCGAATCTGCTAGACGTACTCCACGTGGCAGATCGCTGAACTCGTTCTTGAGTAACACGATATCCGCCACAGACCGCGTGATAGCTGCGGCATCAAACATACTGATGCCGAGGTCGGCTTTCTTGATAGCGAGTGCGTCGTTGGCGCCATCCCCCACCATTCCGGTATACCCAATTTTGCGACAAGCTTGAATGAGCTGGGCTTTTTGTTGAGGTGAGACACGAGCAAACAGCGAGTGTTCGCGGACTAATGTAATGAGTTCGTGTGGCTCCTTCTGCATCAATGCCGATCCTAGAATTACTTTCTCCTGATCTTCAATGAGATTGAGTTTGTGAGCTACAGCCTTGACTGCGGCCGGATGATCACCGGAAATAATTTTTACTGCGACTGCACGTTGCTTGAAGAAATTGAGCGTACGCGCGGCAGAAGGCTTAATAGATTGTTCGAAGGATATGATGCCCATGAGCTTGAGCCGTGTTTTAGCCTTAAGCCGAGTTTTTGTCTCAGTGGAGGCAACGATAATAACCCGCTGTCCCGATGATGTTAAGCGTCTAATCTCGGCCATCATTCGCGCCGTCAGTGCAATAGTGAAGCGTTGCGAGAGTGCTTCTGGCGCGCCGACGACGAGTTGAATTCCTCGTGAGAGGACAGCCCCGTAGCGTCGTTCGCTGGCGAAGCTTGTTGTGACTGTGCCCCCATTGCTCCTATGAGCACCGAGTGCGGCGGCTAGGGCACTATCTGGGTCTGAGGCTGCGAAGTAAGTTTGTGCGGCGCGTATGAGGCCTGGTTTGGTTGTTCCGGTATGCGGGATCACCTCTGCGAGCGAGACTTTTTGTTCGGTGAGGGTGCCAGTTTTGTCGAGACAGAGTATCTGAAGTCTGGCGAGCGCTTCGGCAGAGTGAATGTGCTGCAAAAGCACCTGTCGTCTCAGGAGTCGTATAGCACCGTAGGCAAAGAGAAGCGTTGAGGCGAGGATGAGCCCCTCAGGTATGATCGTGCCGGTGAGTGCAGCAATTTGCTTGATGAGCGCGACAGGATCTTCGCCTACATAGTGTCGACGAATAGCCAATCCAGCGACAGCAACCAGCAGCACATAGCTGAGAATACTAATAAGTCCCGCTAACGCTCTCTGGATCGGCGTGCTGTGCCACTCGTGTTTCTTGACTTGGTCGGTCATGGTTCCAAGCTTCGTTCCCTCCCCTGTAGCGATCACACGGAGGGTGGCTTGGCCTGCGGTGACGAAGCTACCAGCATATGCGGCTTGGTGGCTCCTTTTGACAATACTCGTTGACTCGCCGGTTAAGAACGCTTCGTTAATTTCGAAGCCAATAGCTGAAACAATCTGGCCGTCGACCGGTATCTGGTCTCCTGCTTGCACTGCGATCAAGTCATGGATACTAACGAGTTCGCTGTTGATTTCTTCGATCTCGCCATCTGGCAACAGACGGCGAGCGGTGTGCGGGAGTGTACTGGCTAGGCGTTCGAGAACGAGCCTGGCGCGTATTTCTTGAAAGATACCGCCGAAGATATTGATGAGTAGCACACTAGAAAGAAAGAGCGCGTCGCGTAATTCGCCGAACCATAAGAGCAATATAATCACGCTACTCATCACCAACGTCACAATGGTAAGAGTGTGGCGTTGTACGATCGCACCGATATCTTTCCAAAATCGAGCGCGTGACGATTTCATGTTCGTACCGACCATTGTGCCTGGCACATATGCATAAGTGTATTGTAGCACGGGCATCTACGCGGTTTGATACAATATGCTTATGGTTGATGATCGTCACTTGCACTCGCAAATTTCGCGGGCCCAGTTGCAAAAGATGTGCGCAGTGTATGAGCCGGATATTGGTCTTGAGCCCGAAAATTCTCAGCGTATCAATCGTATTGATCGTGAATTTCGCGCTGCGTTCAAGTTACTCGAAACGATGCCAAAGAGCGTGAGCGTGTTTGGCTCAAACGTGGTTGCCGAGGGTAATCAATACTATGGAGAGGCTCGCCGACTAGCAGCTCGACTCGTCAAGGAGCTTGGCTACGCAGTCGTGACCGGAGGTGGGCCGGGCATTATGGAGGCGGCCAATCGTGGTGCTGCCGAAGCAGGTGGCGTGTCGGTTGGCTTTACGATAGATATCGCTCATGCCGAACCGCGCAACAGGTATGCAAACCAAGAGCTGCCATTCCATTATTTTTTTACTCGCAAGGTAGCCCTTAGTTTTGCTGCTAGTATGTATATATTTTTTCCAGGTGGGTACGGTACGCTTGATGAATTCTTTGAACTTATTACACTGGTTCAGACCCGTAAGATCCAGCCGATACCAATTTATTGTTATGGCAGTCGCTATTGGCATCCTATCCAACGTCAACTCGATACATACGCCCGCAAAGATGGCTATATATCTGATGTAGATTTTGAGTTATTCACCGTCACGGATGATCTTGATTTAATTATTCAGGCTGCTCGTCATGCCCCGACACGCGAGTAACTGATCGAACAATTGCATGATACATTCTTGGTTTGATCTCGTGAGGAGCAATCACGCGCGTTATGTGGGTGCGCGGACGCTCGGCAAAGGCATGCTTGAGGTTGCTTGCTAACACAACTTGATCTAGAGAGCCGTATAGTACTTCGACGGGTAAGTCTTTGCGTAGTCGCCGTATATCCTCGAGTGTTGTTTGCTCTTCTATCGTGCATTTAAGCGAGCTGACGACAGGATACCATGTCGCTTCGTCTAGTGTTGCTTGCACACTCAGGGTGCGCATATGCTCGAGTAGAGTTTTAGCCGAACGAATGACGAAGTTGCGCGGTGCATTTCGTAAGACTTTATAAAACGTTAAGTAACCTTGATCAATCATGAGTTCGAGTCGTGTACGTGCGGCGGCTCCCTCGCTGCGTCGATAGATCGGCATTGAGACTAATACGAGTTTTGAGATTGACCACGGACGTACTTTTGCCCAGTGTGTAGCAATGATGCCGCCCATGGAATATCCCACTACAATTTTTCTTCCCCATGCCCCCTTCCAAAAAAGCGTCCATCGCAACGATCGCAAATGGGTAGATACTGTGTAGTCGATATTGATGGGCTTAGGGCTTTTGCCATGGCCAAGGAGATCAACCGTGATACATGTGTAGTCGCGTCCGAGGGCTCGCAGGGCGGGCTGCCAGATCTCTTTGTATGACGCGATACCGTGAAGGAAGACAATCGTTTGTTTGCCATGACCGTGGCGGGCTGTCTTTAGCAGATATGGCAGTCGAAAGAGCTTATGGAAAGAGTCGGGCAGCATAGCCTAAGTATAACGAATTATGTTCAACTGGTCAGTGCACGACGTTAGTCGGCCGTCCATCGATGACAGATTGTATATTGTCGCGTGTCGTTTCACGAATGCGCTGCAGGGCTTCGACAGTATTGTATGCGTTATGTGAGGTTAGAATGACTTGCGGCATCTGGCGGAGCGTCTCTAGGTACTTGATGTCTTCAGGTACGGTGCGTCTCTCGCTTATCAGGTGTAATTCTTGATCTAAATCAAGGTATTGTTCACCTTCGATTACGTCGAGGCCGGCACCGGCGAGTTGCTTGGCCTGTAGTGCACGAACCAGCGCAGCTGTGTGGACGAGAGATCCTCGTGCAGTATTGATGAGTATGGCCGATGATTTCATCCGAGCAAGCGCTTGAGTATTGATGATGCGAGTATTTTGTTTAGTAGCAGGCATGTGTAGGCTCAAGACGTCTGATTGTTCGAGCACGTCATTTAAAACTCGGTATTCGAAGCCGAGCTCGAGAGCGGCGTTGTGATCTGGATATACGTCGTACGCAATTACGCGCATCGCAAACCCACGCGCAATCTGAATAACTCGCCTCCCGATTCGTCCAGTCCCGAGTATGCCTATGGTTTTGCCGGCAAGATCATGGCCGACGAGCGAAAGAGCATCGATGCTCCCCTCTTGAACTGCGGCGAGAGTGTCTGGAAGACGCCGCAGTACAGTCATCGCTAATAAAATAGCGTACTCGGCGACAGTGTGTTCGCCATAGCTAGGTACATTGGTGACAACAACGCCCCGCTTGCTAGCGGCTTTCAGATCCACCATATCATAGCCTGTTGATCGACACGCGATGTGCTTGAGCTTTGGCAAATATTTTAGCTGTGTGGTTCCTATTTTACTCGCAACATGAATTGCGACGATTTCGGCTCGTTTTACTGCAGGGTGAGCTGGGTCGATGATGGGCGTTGGTACACTAATGACTTCGTGCCGCGGAAATGACCGGCGAAACAGTTGCTCATCGGCACGTGTGCTTGAATAGATAATGAGTGCAGGCTTTGCTCTACTCATCCCTTATCTCGCAGTACTAGCATAAAGTCTGAGACGTTCGCAGTGACTTTCTCGATGCGTAAATGATCGCCTAGGCGTCGTAATGCTCGGTAGCTGCGATTTTTTTCTACGGCTTGATCGGGGTTGATTCGCTTGCGATGACACTCAGCGGCCGACCACACACTGTCGGCGATCGCTCCGGCCACGGGAACATTGTCTTTGCCATCGGAGGCCGCTGATATGATGACGCTGTGGGGTATGAGGTGTGTTATCGCGGACAAGGCAAGATCCTGATTGCGACCACCCTTACCGGGGTTTGTGACGATAACTTCGGTTTCACCGCAGGCAATAAGCGCCTCTCCTGGCTTGACTGATCGAGCCATCGCCGGCCCAACTTGGTTGGCTAGACCACTTAAGTGAGAGCTATATGTACGCGGTTTGTAGCCAAGCTGCTTGGCTTTTGCACGCATTGCCTCGAGTGTGGTTTTACCGTTAGCGAGTAGTATATTATGAACCTTCGCGAAGTACTTTTTATTCTTTGGTGTCTCAAGGAGCTGTAGATTTGGTAGGCCATATTTTTTGACAATTTTTTGTGCTTGCAAACGCGTAGTTGTATCGATCGTAGTCGGTCCGGATGACACCATACTCAGATCATCACCGGGTACATCCGAGATAATGAGGCTCGCGACTGTCGATGGATAGGCATAGGCTGCCATATGCCCGCCATGGAATAGGGATACGTGCTTGCGAACGGTATTTATTTCTTGGATAGTCGCGCCGGCTCGTAATAGTACTGAGCTGATAAATTGTAGCTCAAGACAAGTGAGTCCACCTGGCTGGCAGGCCAAGGCAGAGCCGCCTCCGCAGATAATCGCGATAATGAGGTCATCCGCAGTTGATTGCTTGAGTAGCTGCACAAGTTTCTTGGTCGCTCGGATATTCTTTTTGGATGGAAGCGGGTGCGTGCCTGAGAGGGATCGAATTTTTTTCAGGCGGCGACGGGTGATATCTATCACGATGCCAGACTTGATGCGCCGAGAAGCGAGGATGCCTTCGATTTGCTTTGCCGCTAATGCTGAACCTTTGCCTACGCCGACTACATAGACGTTTTTGTAGTCATGAAGGTCAAATGTCTGGCCTGCGATTGTGAGTACTTCATCTTGAAACGAAATGTTTCGTTCAAAGATCGATTCGATTGCAATTGCGTTATACCCTGCCTCGGCTATCTCCAAAGCATCTCTTCTGAGCGGAGTTTTGGCTAGCCTCTCTAAGTTCTTGATGATCATACTTTCATCTTAACATAAGCATTATTATACCCGTGGCTATCATTCGCTATGAGTTTTCGATGGTCTGCACATAGCCCTGTACGAGCGTTACGGCACAAGCTTCGAGCTTCTGGCTGATTTCTTCGCTGCTGAAATGAGTGCGAATGTATTCAGCGGCTGCTTCGTCTGAGAGCTTTTCTGTCGGCGGGCGTTCTGCTAGTAGCTGACCGATGGTCTGTAAGATTATGACGTCCCCAAGTTTACAGATCTGCTCGCTTGCCTGCTCTTCGTTCGCGCCCTTTTCGATTAAATATGTCTGTAGTTGTTCGATGGTTGTGATATCGGAGGCGATCATGATGCTGACCCACTGTCTGCCTGACGTGCCTGCGCTGCACTACGCCTCAGGTCTCTGGTTTCCCGATCACTAACCATGCCATGCAGGATTGAGGTTGCTAAAGCCACAACGCTACCGCCGGCCACAACCGTCTCTGCCATCATCGGTACTTGGTCCCCTGAAATACCGAGCTTGATCGCAAATGCGCCAAGCACAACACTGAGTGTTTTTAAGCCTACGCTTTGTAGTCTTTCTGTAGTATTTCCACCATATTCTGAACGTCGTTCTGGTAGGTGCAAAATATGATGGAGCATTGTTTCTCCAACTCCCCTTTGACTCTCGAGGAATGCATCTCCTTTTGCGATTACTTCTGGAACTGCAGTTTCACGCTCGGTTCTCTCTGCAATTTCTCTCAATGCTTCATTGGTCGCACCATCGCCCGCTGATTCAGGGGTATGTTGATCGGATGTTAGTTCTGGTGTAGGCTCCATCTTTCCCTCTCGGTTACTTCGATATGATTATACTGCATTTAGCCAACGAAGATCATGATGGCCGAGAGAATTAGGCCGAGAACGGGAATGATCATTGGAATAGATACAGCCGGTCGGCGCTTTGATGGACGGAGTTTGATCGCGATCAGGCTAGCATTTACTAGGCAGAAGAGCGCCAATACCGCGTAGCTGGTCAGGCTTGCGAGCGAGACTATAGGCAGACTGAGTGCTGCAATTGCCATCACTACCATGCTAATGACGGTCGCGAGTATCGGGGTTTGCGTCTTACTGTGTACGGTCGCAAGGTGGGCATGAATGAGGCCGCGTTTGGCCATGCCATACAGAAGCCTCGAAACAAGTACGAGATGAACCAGTATGCCATTGATGGCGGACATGATTCCGATGGCGGAGATGAGTGTAGCTGGTGTCTTCGTAATGCCAGTGAAGATATCCGCTAGCGGAGTTTTTGACTGTGCAAGTGTATCAATAGGTATCGCATGTGTGGCAACGATCACCACAAGCATATAGAGTATCGTGGCGGATATGAGGGCGATAATGATTGCCTTTGGCATAATCGTCGAAGCAGCGCGCGATTCTTCGGCGACATTGACAATATCTTCAAAGCCGATGAAAGCATAAAAAGCCAGAAAAGATCCACCGAGGACCGCTGTGGCAGGTACATTCAGTGAGAGGGGCGTTTGGTAGCTCGTTGGATCGACGAGTATGCCTCGTCCAGCCCAAATAATCATTGCCAGTCCAAGGATTTCGAGAATAGTGATGACGGCTGCAACACGTGATGATTCCTTGATTCCATATGCAGCGATAGCCCCGAGCCCGATGAAGAGCAATATTACTAAGAGTGGAGTTGGCAGATCAATGAAACTTTGGGTGTAGCCAGCGAAACCAATGGCAAGGGTGGCGGACGAAAAAATAGCCGAGAGCAAGATAAGAATACCGACTATTTGCGCCAGAGGCTTAAATCGAAATCCTTCGTGTACGTAAGCGCTTGCTCCTGCGCTGACCGGATAGCGATGCGAGAGCTCCATGTATGATGCAGCAGTCAGACCAGCGATGCAGGCTGCGACGGTGAAGGATAAGGGCGCAGCCTGACCGGCGACTCCGGCGACTTTACCGATGAGTACGTAGATGCCGGCACCGAGGACATTGCCTAGCCCGAAGAGAGTCAGGATGGGTAGTGTGACGTTGCGCTTAAGTGGTATGGATCGCTGTGCCATTGCTATCTATTTTAGCATGAGTAGTTTGGACTCATTTTCAGTATTATTTTTTAACATCATACAAGGAGATGCTTATATTTGCTGAATGTGCCTTTCGTATGAAGTCCGCAAAGATCACTTGGTTATCACTAATTTCATCAATATATGTCCAATTGGTGGCCTCAGCAACCTTACTTTTGTCTTCGGCGAATATGTTTACGGATATGGCGTATCCTTTCTCCTTTGCCCTTAATAATTCGTTGTATATCCCGGTTAGTATTTCTTTGCGTCTTTGTGGTGATATTTTTACCGTCTTGCCGCTATCCTGAGTATATTTACTTGAGAAGCTACCGGTATTAAACCATATTTTTGATACATTTAACTTTTGTGCGGCTTCTATTGCTAGGTCGGAGTTAAGGTATTCTCTAGCATCAAATATGCCCGGACCGGATTTATCTGCACTAGGCGCCCAAGGGAAACCCTGTAAACCAAAACTATCTACGAGGCCGGGACGAATACTTTTGACGTAAGGTAGCAAACTAGTATAATCCCCATTCTCCCATTCGAAGTCAGTTGAATCATATGATGCAGAATTTAGCAGTATGCCGCCGTTTACTAAAGGGTATTCTTTTTTTAGGATAGATAAGTATCCGTTCACAACAGATCCAAAGTCATTAGGTGTGGCGCTTTGGTTGTTCCAGTAAGGTAAGTTTGCTTCTGGGAAAGGAACCCACATGCCCATCTGTTTGTCGGTTATTCCTTTTTTCTTCAAGGCGGTAAAATAATCTTGAAGCCATTTATCATAGAAGCCAGTTGAAAATTCTTTAAAATCAACTAATCCCCAATTTGTTTCTGGCTCAACAATGATAATTGGTGAGACGCCAGCTGATGAGAAAGCCTTAAGATTAATATGCATTTCATCAGCCATTTTGACCGCTTGTTCACTACTATTTGGCATGTTAGTGAATATCATTTGCGAATCGGCAAATGCCGAATTACAAATCGCTTCATAGTCTGCTAATCTTGCCAAATATTTATTGCTTGAGTTGATGATAGCTGAACGCTTTGAAGCATTGGTGCAATTTTCTTGTACGGTGAGTGCCTTTCTTCTTGCTTGCTCTGAGCTAATGGTTGATATCTTTTGCAATAACGAAGTGTTTGTGTAAGCCATTAGGGCTGCATTGACTCCGACTAAAGAACTTATGGTAAATAATATTGTGGCTATGATTACATCCTTGTGTTTCATGGGTTTAGCCTTCAATTATCCCTTTACGTTGCCAGGTCTGCCATTCCACATCATTACCGCGGACTATCAAAAAAATACTTTTAATCAGTGCTACATATTCTACCCACATTAATATATAGAATAGTGGCCAGGTGAATATGAAACTAAACATTAATGATATTTTTTTCTGATGTGAAAATAGAGCATTTACAATATAGAGCGTAAGTACGAACAGACTCCCGATAGCCAGTGATATATAGTCTCCTGAAACAATACTGTAGGTTACAAGTAATGCAATGGCAATTGGCTCAAACAGTAATTGAAATTCCGCTAGTAGTGATAACGGTAGAATGAAGAATGACAGTATCTTGTTATGATTCTGATTGAAGCTAAAAAACATCATACGGTACTTCCCAAATGTGTCAAATCGGCCCTTTTTCCATCGAAGCCTTTGTCTTAGCAAACTCATGATACTACTTGCACCCTCTGTATAGACGATCGCATCTTCCGCATATGTGCAACGTAGGCCATAGAAACGGGTTCTCATACTAAGTTCGATGTCCTCTGTTTTATTGCTGGTGTCATAGAGTCCTAGATCATTAAATACAGCCTGTTTTCTAAAGGCTGAATTTGCACCGCCAAATATGTATTCTGCGCCGAAGACAGCATGAGCTCTTTTAAAGTAGAAGCCAAATAAATACTCAAGTTGTTGTAGATAGCCAATGATTGTGTAATTCTTGCCTACGATAACATTGCCTACGACAGCTGCGATAGTTTCATCTGCGAAATACACCACCATTCTTTCGAGTGCTTTTTTTGACAGCATAGAGTCGGCATCTAATGTGAATATTATCTCTCCTCGAGCGCGTTCAACCCCTACATTTAGTGCAGTGCCCTTGCCACCATTATTTTTCGAAATATATCTAAGTCGATGCATAGAGCTATTGTTAGTGTTAATAAATTGACGTACCAGGTGGTCGGTTCTATCCGTACTTCCATCATTAACAACAATAATCTCATAGTGTGTATACGTACTGTTTAGTACCGATTTTATCGTCTTTATTAGTCCTACTTCTTCATTCCATGCGGGTATTATTACTGTAATCAAGGGTGTGAATTGTTTTATATAGTCTTTATTTTGCCTGTTGTAGAATTTTATTTTCCGTAAATTCTCTTTGAATGGGTAAAAAGGTGATGCTAACAAAAATACGAAATACTTTACGAGCATGATGGTCGCAAAATAATATGATATCGTTCTGAGTGTTAAAAATAGGTCCACAACTATCTCGCTATGTTCTGTAGACTTACATACTGAGCAAAGTATATTATTGACTGCTTTGTTTGAGGGTCTTCAATTAGTAGTATTAGGGTGTTTTGCCCGGAAGATGGGGCTACATAGTCAACTGTCTTGTCATATTTCTGTGCTTCTACTACGCGAAACATATAGCGCCACCCCCTCTGCGTGTCAATGAAGATATTATCGTCAACGGCAAGCTCTTGATTGATATCGATAGTTCGCCAATCACTAGACATGTAGATAATCAAATTCCCCATGTATCCTTTACTCGATTGTGACCGAAATATATACTGAGCATTATTTACTCGCCAGAGGAAGCGCTCGCCATCTGACAGGGCAGGAATTAGGAATACTTTATTCGAATACTTCGGTAGACGGAGCTCAACGGGTACACCATAATCACCGATGAATTCTGCCTCATCCATTTTGCGCTTGACCGAATTAGGCACACCTTGATCGATTACATACTGAGAGT
Source organism: uncultured Candidatus Saccharibacteria bacterium (assembly GCA_964613485.1). Taxonomy (GTDB): domain Bacteria; phylum Patescibacteriota; class Saccharimonadia; order CAILAD01; genus JADZGC01. The sequence continues at coordinate 15,866 of CAZTHB010000004.1, read as the reverse complement.
TCATGATATAGCCGACAGAGTTTGAAATAGGTATAGGTTTGTTAAATATGAGTGCGTAACTATTTGCAAATACAACACTAGACAAAATGAAGCACGCTAAACCTAAGATGGCGAACTTAAGATTATATATACTTCTACGTCTTGCTTTTATTTTGAAGCTCTTTTCAACCATTTGCTTGATAATTTTTCTAGTATCTTGCCAATGATATTTGCTGCAAGAATAGTTAAGCTAAATATTATATAGATATAAAAAACAATGCCGTATCGTGATGTGGTCATAAGTAATAAAGCTCCTGTCAAACAGTGTTAAATGGTAGCATTTATTGCCTAATAAAACAAACGTTTAGAGTCGAGATTATCTTGTTATTCTGTTCGGAGCGCTTCGATTGGATCGAGCTTGGCAGCTTTGCGAGATGGTAGCCATCCGGCGAATATCGATACCAGCATCAAGATACCTACGAGTCCCACGACTTCATACCATGAGAATATGAGGAGTGAATTTCCGTCGCCAAGATCAAGCTGTTTTGTAATCCATGGATTGAGCACGCTACCGAGTGCAACGGCACCAAGCGAGCCAATGAGACCACCAAGAAATCCAATCCATGCTGCCTCAAATCTGAAGAGCCGACCGATGTCTCGCTTGCGCATACCGAGAGCTTTCATAAGTCCTATTTCACGCGTGCGCTGCAATACACTGATATACATCGTGTTAATGACGCCGAATACCGAGGCGATAATTGCAATGGCGCCGAAACCAGCCACGATACCCTGTAGTACAGTTATGAATTGCGTCAGGGTTTCTTGGGTTTCTTTGACTGACTGTGAAGTGTACCCCTGATCCTTGAGTTTGTCTTGCACGGCTTTAAGGGCTGTTGGATTCTCGCCATCCTTCACCTGTACGAATACAAAGAGATATTTACGGTAGTTTTCAGTTCCTAGCGTGGCAATGTCGCGTAGCTCTCTCGCATCATCTTGCCCGATGTAGAGGTATAGTTCGGTGCCAGGCTGTACAGCCGACGAGCGTTTGAGTACAGCCGATATCGTAAATTCGGTGACTGTTATTTCTTTTTCAGCATTAGTTGGGGCGGCTGGATTGAAGGGCTTATTGTTGTCTTTTGGCTTAGCTACGGCAAGTGAGATTTTTTTGCCAATCGCATCTTGTGGTGAGTTGAATCCAAGCACAGAAAGATAGGCTTCTGGCAATAGTACATTCTTGTCGCCAAGTGGACGCTGTATTTCTCCAGCCAAAAGCTCCGGCTTCTCGAAAGGATTAACGGCCTGAGCGTTTCCAACATACTTCTTCTGTCCATCGCGCGTAATGTATTCCAGGCTCGCCGTAATATTCTCGCGGATACGTGTGACGCCATCGATTTGCTTGATTTTCTGTATGTCTTCATCGGTAATTTGCTTGATTTGTGTGCTTGCGCCAGCACGAATGACAGAGGTTGATGCGCCACCGTCATATTCCTTTGGCTTTGAGTTGTCTCCTCTACCGAGCAGTGCTTCATCATTCCCAACGATGAGCTCGGCTGGATCGAAATTGTCCGAAATTATCTTGTTTACGTAGCTATTCGCGCCATTACTGGCAGCGAGCGTGAGGGTCAGCGCAAATGTTCCGACCGCAATTGCGAGGGCGGTAAGAATCGTGCGACCTTTCGCGCTTCGCAGGCTGCGCCCGGAACGTCGAACGAGATCACGTAAGATCATGACTTCTTCCCCTTCTTGGCGGTTGATTTTGGATTGTTTTTTTCGAATTTACTCATGCCGACTACCTCTCGTATCTCGCCGTCTTTCATATATATCTTGAGCTGACAGCGGTCAGCTAGCTCCTCATCATGGGTCACAATGACGAGTGTGCAGCCCAATTTTTTATTAAGACTAAAGAGTAGCTTAATAATGAGATCTCCAGTGGTGCTATCGAGGTTCCCGGTCGGTTCGTCAGCGAATATGAGCTTCGGCTTATTGACGATAGCGCGCGATTGCCAGGCGCTGCTTTTGTCCACCTGATAAATTACCAGCCAACGAATTGATCTTATCGAGCAGGTCAACGGCCTTCAGGGCTTCTTCGACCTTCTTACGGCGCTCACGACGTGGCACTTTGGCGATTTCGAGTGGCAGCATGACGTTTTGATAACAAGTTTGATTGGCTTCGACAAAAAATGCCTGGAAGATAAAGCTCATTTCGGTCGCGCGGAAGCGATCCATTTGCTTGGCTTTCATGCTCTGCAAACTCGTGCCGTTGATGATAATTTCTCCACTTGAAGCATGGTCAAGCCCACTCATCACATGCATGAGTGTCGACTTGCCAGAGCCAGATTTACCAATCACAGCTACCGTAGCGCCTTTCGGGATCGTAGTATTGATCTTATAGAGCGCGGTGAATAGATTCTCACCTTTACCGTAAGTTTTGGTGACGTCTTTTACTTCAATCATTAAAGCTAGTATAGCAGATTATGCTGAGAAATCTCTGATGATGGTGTAAATAATAACTATGCGAAGCGGACGATCATCCAGCCTGCAACCATGACGGTCCAAGCAGCCCAAAATGCCAGATCAAGTTGCTTGCTGATAATACGGCTTAGTAGCGTATGCGTGGCAGCATGAGGAAAATCCTCTGCGTTGAGACGCAGCCAGGCGAGATTGAGCAAGATAACCGCACTGTAGCAAAATATACAGAAGATACACAGGCTGCCGATCACGAAGGTACTTTGCCAGAGGTACCATGCGCCGAAGAGAAGGAAGAAAACGCTCACGGCCTGCAGGCTTAGGCGTAAATTGCGCGATAGCTGGGCGTCTGTTAGCCCAGCCAGCCCTGCACCAAGAATTATGGCGAAGAATGCCAGGCACATGATGGCATTTGAAAATCCAAAGACCGATGATTGCCAGGCTGCGAAGACGTTTGAGCAACTAAACACACTATTTAGATTGCAAAAGAGCTCCTTGGTGGGCGTCTCGGCAAACTGGATGCGCTCAATGATCTGTATGAATGATGCTAGTCCACCGACAAATGCGGCGCCGACTACTGTTTGCCAGAGGTAGAAGTGTTTTGTGGTTTGTGCGAGCTTAGACATACTTCAAGTATACGCCTTTCGCACAAGCTGCGCTGTGGTTAGGCTTCGGAGCCAGATCCACCGAGCAATTGCTGGAGATCTTGCAGTATCCCCTCTCCGACGCCTAATATTCCGGCGAGCCATGATTGTATGGTGCTAAATAGTTGGTTTATATCGATCGATATATTGGTATTGGATGCTAGCTGGAAGACGGCTAGAGCAATGAACACGATCACTACTGCTGCTAGGCCAAATACAGCAATGGCTGCGACCATCGCTACTACACCGATCGACTTGATGTGAGGATCTTTAAGATTAAGATATTTCATTAGGTCTGCATACTTTAGGGCTTTTTTCACGCTGCCTCCATATATTACCTATCTATCGTAGGGCAACAGACTAAGAATTAGCTGAGTATGAGGTGCGTTTCAGCGATCCGCGTCGGATTCGAGTGTTTCCTGATTGATGCCGTTCGTCACGTTTGTGAAGCCAAGCTTGGTGAGGATTTGGGATGACTGATGGGCGCGAACACCGGAGCGGCAGTAGACGATGATCGGGGTATCTTTTGGTAGATTCGCAAGCACCGGTGGGTTTGATTCGAGCGTACCGACTGGAGCATTGATCGCACCTTCGGCGTGACCTGCGGCATATTCGCTCGGCTCGCGGACATCGATGATGGTTGGCTGCGTGGTATTCATACCTCTATTATACTCCCCTCACACTAGCCCTACTCTCTTACCAAGAAACACAGCTTCGTATGTGCCTTGGTAAAGGCCAGACTAACGTGCTGGCGGACGACTCATTATGAGTAAACTTCAGATGTAGAGACCTGTTCTAGCGGGATCGATCTCGTCTCGAACCTGAGACATCAAGATCCTGACCATCTCATCATGAGCGCCGCGCGCCGCAGCATCTTGCCGAGGTGGGGCGATAATCTCGCGAATCTGCGCCTCCAGGTCTTGGAGACCTGCGACTTCGAAGAATTGCGAAACGGGTTCAGGGTATTTGATGCCAAGCTGCTGCTCCAGCTGCTGCATGTGTCGCAGATGTTCTGTCGTGGCCGGCCGGTCTGGCCCGTCGAATGCTCGGAGCACAGATCTGCACTGGAAGAGTGGCGCAGTACTAGTAACGAGATAGACCTCCAGTTCGGGTGGCCTTTGCGGCCGAGGTGTGATTCGAATCTGGAAGTCGGGTTGTGAGCTGGTCATGGACTCCCCTTCCGGGTAGTAGGTGCGAAAGTAGATGAAATTATGTCAAATATATCTGACATTGTCAATATGATCTGGTATTTACGACATAGCCGGCACTGGAAAGCTTCGTACGAAATCTGCCAGCTGGTCTGGATCTTTGTGGAGATTGACGAGGATATGATTATCGAGTGCATCGTGTTCGATGAGTGCCTCGCGCTCGCGGATGTAGAGATCATCATCAAACCACAAGAACGGCTTCGAAAAATCGATCCCCTCCGTCTTCCAGGTGTCCCATGTCGTGTCCTTGATCAGATGCAATCGCTCTGCGGTCTTGGGCTTGAGATATGGCGCTAGATGAGTGATGACATTACTCTCACCGTGCCACTGGTGCGTGGTCAGCCAGTGGGTGGTGTCTGGGTAGCGATCTAGTACTAGATTGAGGAAATCATCAGCGTAAGGTGCGATCACCCCGATATCCATAAGTAACACGCCATCGATATCGAGATAAATATTAGGCTTTATCATCCGTGTGTGGCTTCTTCTTGAGGACTTTTCGCGGATGAGCGCTATTTTTTGGCCCGATGATGCCATTTTCTTCGAGTGCGTCAATCATAAACGCTGCTCGGGCATACCCTATTTGAAATCGTCGCTGTAGCATCGCCGAAGAGACCCTCTGCGCTTGGATGACAAATTTCTCTACCTCTTCGTACATCGAGTCTTCGACGCCGGCTTTAAATGTCAGTTCTTTTTTGCCATCCTTGTCGATGAGCTGCACTGAGGACTCAAATGGGTTGTACCAGTTTTTGCCACGCTCGTTAACTTCATCTTCGTCGAGTACCCGGTACATTGGTACTTCTTCGATCACACCTAGATTCTTCAGTAGCTCCAATACTTCCACCGTACGTTTCTCATCTACCCCCAGTATGATGCTGAGCTGTTCGAGGTCATTCGTACGCAAGATGGTGAGATCGCGCAGGTAGCGGACCGCGACATTGATAAGTGTGTGTATCTCGCGATTGGCTACGTCAGCTCGAGGTGCCCTGGAGCGCAGTACATCAAATTCCCCCGCTTCGGTCTCAGACTCAGAGATTACGCCGTGACTCTCGAGCGTGAGGAGTATCTTCATCGCATCAAGGTCAGAGACTTTGAAGTAGTCACGGATGAGCGGCACATTGGCTTTTTGCTCCCAGATGACGAGTTGCTCAGCGTGGTACATGTAGTGCGTGATGTCTGACATATTCCCCCTCTATATAAACTTACTCGCGGCAGCAATGTAGTCACAATACTCGCAGCCCTCGGTCGGTGGCGGTGGCGTATCTTGATCGAGGCACTTTTTAGCCGCCACGATCGCATCCTCGACCCACGCATCACTCCCCTCGTATGAGATGAGGCGGACGTCAAACTCGACCTTCTTATCAAACGCACCTGCATTCGGATTGCCCGTGCAATACACCCAGTAGCCGGTGTTGCTGACCGGCAGGCCGTTGTGGCGCAGTAGCCATTGGTAGAATTCTATCTGCCTACGGTATTGGTCATGCCACGGTGCGTCCCCGAGCTCGGTGACAGGCTCGCTTTTTGCCGTCGCCTTGTAGTCCACCACGATGTACTCGCCCTGACTATTGATCCACAGGTCGTCGATGGCGCCGAAGACGAGCAAGTTGGTCGGCTCGTGCAGGTACTGGATGCCGTGGAAGTTTTCGCGCCACTGGTCGAGCTGCTGGTGTGGGGCTGGCTCAGCGTCGATGCCGTATTCTTTTTGGATCGGGTGTTTGTGGCCATTCGCACGGTGGGTGTCAAATTCTGCCTTCAGGAGTGAGTCGACGGCGGAGTTGATATTAAATGGTGGTCCACTCGGGCGGGCGACCTTGAGGACGCGGTCGAGGTAGAAGCAGCGCGGGCAGTTGGTATACAGCTCGATCTTGGAGCGACTGATCTTATATGGGTTTGGGTTGTCGCGGTGGTATGTGCCGTTGTAGGGTTTCAAGGATTCCATAATTCGTCTATCTCTTTCATTATCCTATCTGTTTCGACAAGGACTTTGATTATTTTTTGATAATGAACAATATCATCACTTGTAAGTTTTACCCCCTTACGATCTTTGAGCCATTTTTGGGCCGGCTGGTAGCCGCCTATGTAGAAATTCCATGCTGCTTCTGGGATATTGCCAAAATACTGCTCTTTGTTGATTGTTACGGTATGTGCTTTGTGTACAAGCGGTTCAACATCATTTTTCCAGAATACTTTTGTTTCTTCGGGCCAATATTTCACCTCCTCTACAATATCACTACCGTTCTCGGGGAAAGTTGTTGTTAATTTATCTAATACTGGACTTAGCATAAGGTGCAGTTCACGTAATTCATAACCAAGTAGTGACAGCTTATTGAAGGTATCGTTGTCGTTAGCAGGTGGTATACGAGGAAAATCTATTTTTAAATAATCTCTATATATTCTCCGATACTCTGCTGAGTGTAGTACTCCATAAATATATGAGATTACTTGGTCTTCAGAAAAATCTACATTAACCTTGGCCATAATAGTCGCAAGAAGCCGCTGGTCAATATTGGATATTTTATTGCCATTACTATCTTTAATATATGTTGGCAAATGAAAAGCACCGCCTCTCATTAGATTTAGATCAATTTTGCCCGCAGCAGTAAATATTAATGACCAGTTGTTTGCAACCTGACGCCCTACGATCAAAGCAGGTTCATCAAGGTAAACTTGGTCGAAGTACTTAGTCCTGCTCCGCGCAATGAAGGCCTCGTCATCTATTAAGTACTTATCGTAAAAACAGCGATATCTATATGGGTGTATTTTATCGGCCAATCCACTCTCGCCTTGAGTGGATATACTCATAATCGCTTGCTCTCGAGAAATAAATGTAGACTTGCTGTCCTGGCCGGTATAAAGTCCTATACTGCTTTTCTTGAAAAGCTCACGAACATTAACGAAAGAATTATATTTATCACGTATCTTGTTGTTTTCAATATTGAATGTGAAATACGGTAGACCAGGTTTAACTGCTTGCCATTCAATTTCTCCTGTATTGAGACTTGCGAATTTTGATTTTCTTGTCCCCCATAGATCTGCCCTATATATGGTGGATCTTGTCGTGGACTTAATCTTTACTCCAATTAATATGCTCACACCTTGCATGATGTCGAAAACATTTTCGTCTTTTGATCCATCTAGCGCCACCTCGCTTTTCTTCGAGTTGCCATGCAGATCTAGGACGTATATCTTACTGAAAGTTTGCGAGAGATGCCATCTCATGCCACGAAAAGTTGGATTATCTAAGTAGCCGTGATTGGTGATCATTGCAATGATTCCCTCACCATTTTTTGCGATCATCTGTTCTGCTAACGCTATAAACTTTACATAATCATCGTTAATGAATTTGGAGTTCTTCTCGTTAAGGGTTCCGCCTCCAGGTTCGATTTTATAGTTTCCTGCAAGGTTTTTTGCGAAAGGTGTATTATTTGAGGAATGACCCGAGTATGGAGGATTACCAATTACGACCATGACCGGTCGATCGTGTTTTACCACACCAGCCTGATGTGCTTCGTCGGCGACGGCAGAACTAAGGCCGAATGTCATATCCATATCAAGTTGATTTGGCATCCCCTCTTCCAATGAATTTGTTAAGTATACTCCCAGCCTTTGTTCTAGATTATTAACACCAGACTCCTGCAATGTCATACCAAGCTTAAGGTGAGCAATTGTATATGGCGCCATCATGAGCTCAAAGCCGTACAGACGGGGCAATAAATCCTCTTTTACATAACTTTCCCATCTTCCTTCTTGTCCTTCAAAGTCTTTTCGTATGTGCTTAATTATTTCATTCAGGAAAGTAGCCGTACCTACGGCAGGATCAAGAATTTGTACTCGATGGAGTGTTTGCTTCGTACTGTGCTTATAAGTACCGATGGTCTTCTTTTCGGCGTCAGCCAAGCCTTTTGCAATACCGAAATCATCTTTGAGTATCTGATCGACCTCACGAATAATAAATCGTACAACAGGTAATGGAGTGTAGTATGCCCCCATTTTCTTTCGCTCTACTGGATCATACTCTTTCAAAAAGTCTTCATAAAAATGAATGATCGGATCTTTTTCGGCGGTTTCGTCAAGGATTTTGAGATGTTTATGTACGATCTCTGCCACATTACTCACGCTGAATACCTCGCAAAGTTCATCAACGATATAACTCAGTGATGTCACGAATTCCGGCCCTACAATATGATCAAAAAACTTCTGCAAGAATGGATTGCTTTTTGGGACTAAGTCACGGGCTTCCTGTCGAGTGAATTCATCCGGTGTCTTATCTCCGTATCGGGCTACGAAGAGTCCATAGACGAGAGTCTGCGCGTACATATCTGCAAACTTCTCTGGGGTAAGATCATGGACAAGCAGTGTTTGCATCATCTTATAGATTTTCTCTAGCTCATCACTCTTAATAGAGCTATCATCTGCTAAATACTCAGCAACGTTATTACGAATTCGTCTACCCTTTGCGCCCATGATCTGCGCCAGACGTTTACCACTCTTGATGGCTTCGGGTGGCAACTCAATAAAATGAGCAAGCTCATCACGTAGTGCATCATAATTTTCTGGCTTGAGCACTATCTCCCCGTCTACAAATTTACCGATCTCAACAGATTTATATTTTTCTCCATTCTGGAAAAACCTAAATTCAAGGTAGTTGGTAAGATATAAGTTTTCGTAACCAGAATATCGCTCAAGTTGCTCAGTTTTTTCTATCTTGTCTAGGTCTTTATCTATATCCTTCGCTTCGGCGTAGCCCAGGATAATTGTCTGGTGTGATTTTTTGAGGAATACTAAGTCAGGATTGCCATATGCAGATTTCTTAGGCTCGTTGACTGCATCAATGTTCTCAAACGACTGCATCAATTCTTCGAGAATAGAACGATATGCATGCTCCCTAGCCTGTCCGGTAGCGTACTTCTGCTTTATGGCCTCGGCGTATTCACTAATGTTCATAATCTGATTGTATCTGATATCAAACCAAGGAGCTAGAGATTCCCGCTCATGCTTTCACATCTGTCCCCCATCTGGCAATATAGAGAGCAATGGCAAAATCCTCGACAACACAAACCTCATCTGAGATCACACTCTCGAAGCGTGCCTTCTGGTACTTCTTCGGCTACCACGCGTGGCAAGTAATCAAGAAGTTCGGCCTCTGGGTGGTCATCGCCACTGCGGCTGGCACCTCGGTCAATCTCATCCGTACTGCCAAGATCTTCGGCATGTCGGATAGCGAACTTGGAGTGGCATTCTTGCGGCCCGTCCCCTACGTCGCCGCTGGCTTCGTGACGGCCGTCGTACTCTATGGCGTGATCCGGGGGCTTATTTCGACCCTCTCAACAAAATACCGCCTGACGCCACAGGGCGTGATGCTCGAGCTAGGCTGGATGAATCGCACAACCACCCTCGTGAGCTTCGAGCAGATCCAGCGCATGACCATAGTCTCAAATCCGTATGATCGACTGCTCAGGGCAGCCTATATCAATCTCGATCTCATCGGTGGTGCGAATAGCATCCAGCTCGAAGCGATCGACAAATCAGCTGTCGAGGATCTGTATGAAGTGCTCGCTGCTTCGCGCATGCAGGCTCTACAGGCCGTCGCTCTCCAGACCCTCGAGCTCGAACGTAAACTTATCGAAAACACCTCCAAGCGCTTGGTAGTGAATACTGAAAAAGAACAGACCACGAAGAAGAAACCAACGAGCGCCAAGGCTCGCAAGAAGTCCGCTGCAGCTGGGACAAAAAAGAAAGTACCTGCGAAAAAGCCAACTCGTTCGCGCACAAAGAAGAATGCAACTTCAAAACGAGCCACCACCCGTGCAGCTCGTCAATCTCAGCCAGTTACGGCGTAGTTCTCGTATCTTACTTACAATAGTCGCTGGTCTTGCCTGCTGTACCGTCTCCTCCCGGGAGTGACTTGAGCGTCGCCGAGTCAGCAGTCGAAAACATATCGAGCCAGCAGAGTGCGTAGCCGGCTTGGCTGAGGAAATTTTGGTGCTGCGATACGTAGCTGGTACTCTGTGCAGCTTGGTTACGCTGTCGGTAGTCATAGACACCGAGGTCGAAGCTGACATTGTGATTCTTACTAAACCCAACTGCTGTAGCGATCTCGTCACCGGCCTTAATCACCGTTGCGTCGTTGAAGTTTGTCGTGCGTGAGTCATTGTCCTTGGCTACCGGTAGTGTGTCGGCGAGCTTCTGAAATGTCGGGCTGAGCGTCAGTAAGTGATCGTAGCGATAGGCGATGCCGCAATCATTGACGATCGTAAACATATACTGTGTCTCCCCCATCTCGATATAGCGCGCGCCACTAGCGACGACGCCGTCCATGATGGCTTTCACACTAACGTTGTTATCACCCGCCTTATCGAAGCGCAGTCCGCCGTGAGGTTTGTAGTTATTGCCGCGTGACTGGCCTGGATACAAAACGGCAGTTGCCTTTGAGAGGTCGGTCGGTGCAGTCGAAAACTTCAGAGGGTCTGGGCAGGTCGGTGGATTTCCGTTAGTCTGCCACTTGTCGCCGCTCCACTGCCACTGCACAGAGCCCTGGGCCTTCTGCTGCGAGGTTTCATCCTTATTGGCCGTTGGTGACGATTGCGTCGAAGTCTCGGCCTTCTTTGAGCCTGCAGTGGCGTAGATGATGAGTCCAGATATGGCCGCGACGACTGCGACTGCGATGAGCACTTCCATGATTGAAAAACCCGATTTGCTATGCATACATGAGTCCTAATTAAGCTTATGCTTATGATACCACGAATCGGGTTGGTACTTGAGTATCTAAAAAAACATAAGCCATAATATAGCCAATATATTGAAATAATATATAATATATGCTATAATATACCCTAGTAACATCACCGAGTGTTGCACTGGACAGAGAGGGAAAACCGATGAACCTACCCAACTCTCACACGAATCGGCGACCTATGCGACTACTAGCGATTGTATCTGGATTGGTGCTTTTGTGTTTGCTTGCCATCATGGCACTGCACACCTTTTCACCAGATCAGAACGATGATCGAGTCAATCAGCTTGGCTACCCGGCGGTATGCAAGCAGCTTTCCGACATGAAGGCGCGGATGGCTAGTGTAGCGAGCGGCGAGCGGCCGTGTCCTCAGGATGCAATCGTCGTTGCTAGCATTGCTGACGGCACTACTACAACCGTGGCACAACCTACTTGCGGGGAGCTCTACACATACTTCTTCGGCGCGTGCGTTCGCGATTGGAATCCTGATATCATCTACCGCGAGGAGCTCATTAGCTCTCCGCTTTGCCCTGAGCCCAGCAAACTCTATCCGGCACGGGGTTTTTGCGTCCTGGTTGACTGACTACCTTCGCGTTAACGAAGGAAAATGTGTGAGTGGGTATCCTGGCCTTGAACCAGGCTCTGTCCCTCACTAAAGCTCATGAACTATCGCGGGCTTTAGTGAGGGAATATCATCTACTGATGATAGCATCAGTTATCAGAGACAGTAATGAACGAATAATAGTTTTTATATACTTGAATCCCTAGAGGATGGCTTTGAGCCACAGCTCTCATTTCTTGTTTGCGCTATCATACTGCGATCGCCGATTCGCACTATTATTGCTATGATAAACGTAACCACTATGGGTACTTTTCTTACTATTCTGCCGATCTTCTTAATCATTGCTCTCGGCTATGGTCTGCGAGCACACAATGTCATTAGGGCGAGCTGGGTGAAGCCGCTCAATACCTTCGTGTATAGCGTCGGGCTACCTGCCTTGATCATCTACAGCTTCGCAACGCTTCAGTGGCGTGAAGTGTTAGCTGATCGACTACTTGGCTTGCAGGTGATGATTGTGATTGTGGCCGCTCTGCTCGCCGCCATCATCATTCGTAATCTACCGATCAAGGCTAAAGACCAAGCTGCTATCTACCTAGCAGTGGTACTCGGCAACACTGTGTATCTCGGTATACCGCTCGTGAATAGCGCCCTGCCCGGAGTGGTGACGACAGATGTCACGAGTATCACGACGGCAATTGGTGTCGTTCAGCTTGTGTGCAGCGTGCTTGTGGCGTTGATTGGGCTGGAATATATCTTCCTCGGCACGCGTGATATGCGCTATATTAGCAAGCACATTGCGACGAATCCCCTTATTCTGTCAATTCTCGTCGGATTATTTTTTGCTGTAATCGGCTGGCCGCAGTGGCTGGATCGCACGCTCGGTGTACCGATCAAGATGCTGGCTGGAACCGCTTCGCCCTTAGCGCTCTTCGCACTTGGAAGTTTTTTGTACGGACACAAGATCAACCGCAAGCAGGCTCGACTTGGCCTCGCAGTTGGACTGAAGCTCGTCGGCGTCCCGCTGATTGCCTGGGCAATCATGGTGGCAGCTCAGATATTCTCAACTGAGCGAAATATTACGGTCCTCATGATGAGTATGCCGACTGCGGTGACAGCCTTCGTACTTGCGGATACATATAAGCTGGATACAACATTCGTCGCTTCTGTGATGATGGTCAGCACGATTGCGAGTACAGTTGCAGTTCCAGTGATTGCGAACTTGCTAGGGCTTTAAGAGCAGCTTCAGATCCTTCTTAGAGGAGTACTGTTTATACTTACTAGTGGCTAGTGATTGATCTGGGGTTTGGCTGACTTGTCGGTCATGAGCGAGCTGATATTTGGCAGCCCAAAGCCGATCAAAATGCTCAGTGCCGTAAAGCCAAAGGCTACCCATAATGCATCACGAACTGCATTTGTAATGCCGGTCTTGATGTCTTCTTGCACACGGCGCCCAACACGTTCCTGCTCGACACGGTACAGATCGATCGAAGCCTGCCGCTTAGAGGGTGGTAGCGTGGCGACTTTTTGTAAAAATTCAGTAGGTATTTCGCGCTTGGTGCTGTTTTCATCAAAGCCACCTGACTTGCTTGCATCTTGAGCTTGAGCAACGATACCTGCTTTTGAGTTCTCTGGGATACTTGAGTCGGACATAATAATCGTACTGATCTGCGAAGTAATCATCGCAAACAGGGCCGCGCCTATGATGGCGGCACCGAAGCTCGAGCCAACCTGTCGCATAGTATTATTTACTCCACTTGCCTCACCGGCATACTGCCCGCTTACAGCCGAGAGCGTGAGGTTGTTTATCTGACTCTGTACAAGTCCCATACCGAGGCCGAAGATAATGAATCCGGGGATGAGTACATTCTTGTCCGCGCCATCTTTGAGCATAAATATCATAGTAAGTATTGCTATGCTCGTCAGAATCAAGCCGGTCATAATGATTGGCTTAGGCTTCACCTTGCGTGCGATCGCAAGCGCAGCTGGGGAGATGAGAAATACTGTCAGTGATAGAGGGAAGAGCGCGAGTCCGGTTTGAAATGCATCGAGCCCATGCACTGCCTGGTAGTAGATTGGAAATACGAAGATCAGGCCAGTCAACGAGAGTGAAATGGCAGCGGTTACGGCCATACCACTGACGAACTGACGATTTTTGAAAAGATGCAATGATACAAGGGGCGTGTGTCCCAGCTTCTCGCGTCGCAGCTGCCACCAGCAAAATGCGACTAGTAGTGCGATGCCGATAAGTATCGAGACGGGAGAAATCGATAGCCATCCGAGGTCAATTTTAATACTCCCGAGTTCGAATACTTTTTTAGCTATCAGCCAGCCATAGTCTGAGCTCTGGATGATACCGAAGACTAGTGCAAGTAGTCCGGTTGAGCTTAAGATCACTCCTGCCCAGTCGAGCTCTTTCTTTTCGACCGTATCGCGACTGTCTTTGATGAGCACCGATCCGAGAAGGAGGATCAAGACTACGAAGATATTGATACGAAAACCCCAGCGCCAGGAATGTGCCGTCGTAAGCCAGCCACCCAAGATCGGTCCAATTGCGCTGGCTGCGCCGGCTACAGCTCCGAAAACTGCGAAGCCAATCGCTCGATCTTTGCCCTCGAAGTTTGTCAGTAGGAGTGAAGCAGCAGCCGGCATCATAAGCGCTGCGCCAATCCCCTCGATAATTGATTCGCCGAGTAGTAACATGCCGACATTCGTCGATATGCTCGCCAGATAACTCCCAATTGCAAACAGAAGTGCCCCAAGCATAAACATCCGTTTGCGGCCATAGAGATCCCCGAGTCGTCCACCGGTAATAGTCAAGGCGGCGAGGACAAGCGTGTAAATGGTAATGACCCACTGAATGTCCGTGAAGTTTGAGTTGAGGTCTGTAATGATATTGCGCAGACTGACATTGAGCAGCGTGGTATCGATCAAAATAATCGCAAGCGATAGCGCGATGACGAGAAGCTTACCCCACTTGCGCCAGCCAGGTTCAGGCTTCTGGATGGCCTTGATAGTTCTAGTGCTGGGTTTTCGAGTAAGTTTTTTAGCAGACATAGTTAACATGTTAAAGGCAGGCTGACGCGGTGTCAAAGGCCGTGCTACAATGACGAGGTTTTGGAGAACATCATGGAAGAAATAACTACAACCAAAGAAAAAGTCGAGGCTCCAACGCCTCAACCTCAGACCGATAAGTCAGTGAGTGGCGAGCCAACAGTAGCAGAAGCCAAGGAAATGGGCGCGACTCTAGATTCGATTCATCGACTCGTGATAGAAGCGTCCGAGACGCGTAATCAAGTCGCTGCGATTCGTGATCAGCTCAAAGACGTCATGGAGAATAATCCTGAGTATCGTCAGATTGTCGATGAGATGAAGGAACTCACAAAGAAACGTGCGGAGGCCAAAAAAGCTCTCGCCGATGACAAAGACTATCAGCAAGTCTCAGCAGATCTCGATGACTTACGGCTCAAGCTTAAGGACATCAACGAGATCCTGTCCCAGCATCTCGTCTTGTACTACAACCAAACTAGCTCTACAAAGATCATTGACTCAAATGGCGAAACTAGATCACTAATCTTGTCGGCTAAGCTCGGTAAGACCGAAGCTTAGTTCAGCCTCAATACTAAAAAAGAGCCCGATCGGGCTCTTTTTGTTATGACACTTGCGCAACTTACTCTCCGTGGTCAGCAGCTTCGGCGGCGTCAGCTTCTTCTTTGGTCTTGTGGATAGTTCCAGGAGCGTGCTCGGCTGGACTATAGAGCGAGTAAACTTTGAGGTCACTATCGCCGATGTTCTTGACGTTGTGCCATGTACCGGCCGGGATCAGCACGGCGGTGTCAGGCTGGAGTTCGGCAGTCTTCTCTACAGCCTCTTTACTGTCCCCTGTTAGGAGCTCAGCTGCGCCGCCCTCGACACGCAAGAACTGATCAACGTCCCCGTGCACTTCAAGCCCGATCTCGCTTCCGGTTGGGATGGACATCACGGTTAGCTGTGTGTGAGTTCCTGTCCAGAGAGTCGTACGAAAATTCGTATTATTCTTAGTTTCTTCTTCGATTTGTACAACATATACTTTCTTGTCATTGTCTGTCATGGCTTTCTCCTTCTTGTCAGCTATTCACACCTTCTATTATACGCGCTCATGTCTACCGTTTCTATCTGATAAATGCTATAATGCTGAGGTTCTTGCACGAAAATATGCGTAGAGGGGTGTAGCTCAGCTGGCTAGAGCGTCGGTCTCCAAAACCGAAGGCCGCGGGTTCGATCCCTGCCACCCCTGCCAA
>CAZTHB010000003.1:14108-47449 GCA_964613485.1 uncultured Candidatus Saccharibacteria bacterium | reverse complement strand
CGGCAAGCCGGAGACCGAGCGCGTGGTTGCACCGGAGTGCCCCCTGCGATCATCTGTTCTCCCTTCGATCGGGTCGGCGCGCCCTTCGTTGACGACGAGAGCTAGCGGCCGGCGAACCTCGGTCCGATGTTGTCGATGTGCTTCTGTGTGGTTCGAGCGCACGTCCTGTCGTCACGCTCGACACCACTGGTGCGGTAGATGCGGTCGGGCCCACGGATGTGGACCATCGGCTTCTTGAGCACGAGTGCCCCTCTCTGCCAAGCTAATGCCCCTCATGGGTCTCAGCGGTTTTTATATACTACGCCCGTAAAAAATCAGCGTCAATACATTATCTGAGAGTTTTATGCAGTGAATTTTTTTACGATACTCGACAGCTCTTGGTAAGCCTTGCTAAGTACAGTCTTATTCTTAGCTTCGAGGTTGATACGGACATATGGCTCAGTATTGCTTGGACGAATGTTGGCCCACCAGTCTTCTGCGCGAATGGTCAGGCCGTCCAGTTCGTCAATTTTCATCTGATCATAGTGTTGCTTAAGGCCAGCAAGCAAGCGTTCTCCCTGCTCTGTCTTAATATCTTCCTCAGTAATATGTGCGTACTTCCGATACGGCTTGATGAGTTCTGAGAGCGTCTTCTCTGTGTCGCTCATAATTCCGAGTACCATCATAGCAGCGATAAGTCCCGAATCAGCAAAGAAATTATCACGAAAGAAGAAGTGCCCAGCCCCCTCACAGCCGAAGACCGCATTAGCTTGGCGCATCTCCTCCTGCACGAAGGTGTGCCCTACTTTCGTGCGAATCGCCTTACCACCGAGACCTTCGACCGTCTCTGGGACGATATCACCAATCACAGCATTGTAAACTACCGTTGCATGCTCATTCTCCTGGAGAAAAGTCGATGCCAGCAGGGCGCCCAGCTCGCTTGCTGTCACCGCATCACCCAGCTCATCTACAACGAAACAGCGATCACCATCACCATCAAAAGCGATGCCCAGATCAAGCTCATTGCGCTTCACAAGTGTCTGTAGATCCTCGATTGCTTCTGGCAGTAGTGGATTAGCGATATGATTTGGAAACGTCCCATCGAGCTCCATGTACAGACCCGATATCTCGAGTGGCGTCAGCTCCTGTAGCTTTGGCACAGCCAGCGAACCCATCCCATTACCAGCATCAATACCGACTTTAAGCGGCTTGAGCTCACTGCCTGCAAAGCGCAGTGCATGTTCAACCCAATCTGACAAAATGTTCTTCTCGAGCTTGCGACCTTCTTCAGACACTGTGTTGAATTTTTGATCAGCAACTGCCTGCTTGATCTGCAGAAGACCAGAATCAATCCCGACCGGACTCACTGCTGCAGCCGTTAGCTTAATACCGTCATACTCTCCCGGATTATGACTGGCAGTAATCATCGCGCCACCCGCCAGATCATACTGTCCCACAGCAAACGAGATCATATCACTCGTAATCATACCGACATCTAGTACTTCCCTGCCTTGCTTGATCAGCCCCTCTATGAATGCCGTCGCTAGTTCCTCAGAGTCAGTCCGCATATCGCGGCCTACTGCCACCGTTCCCTCTGGCAACATGTCAGCAAAAGCGCGTGCGATATCACAAGCGATATCCACATTGAGCTCTTCTGGTACAAGGCCGCGTATATCGTAAGCCCGAAAGATACGATCCAGTCGTTGCTCATCTGAAGGACCTGCTGACTCCCCTGCCCGTTCTGTAATTCCACCCATATGCAAGCCATTATACAAGAACCAGGTCCTGATTGCTCGTAACCGAGACAGCACTTGACAAATACGTTTATGCTTGCTATAATGCATCTCACGTACCTTGAGTACTTAGTTCATATAACTCCTTGATTAGGCCTGTCGCAAGACATAGTCAAGCGAGTCCAAATCGTCAGCGGGAAGCTTTTTCAGGAAAAGCTTGGACGTGTCGCGTACACTGCGGTCTTGATCGCAGCCGTGGCGTCCCATAAATAGCTGATGAATGAATTCACAGAGGAGGCCTACTCTGTGATGCTTCTGGAGCAAGTAACGTAGATCTGCACAATGTGCCGATCGTGGACAGGCCCTTAGCCGGGCACCGCGCGTCCATAGCGGCCCATGGGGTCACGAAGCAATACTTGATAGAAGCACAGACGAGTGCCGTGACCTGACACGGATGTCGTGCGCGATTCCATACCAGGAGCGCCCACGATATGGTATTTCAACGGGATAGTGCTAGAGGAGCGACGGACCCCTGTGGTCTCTCGTGCGGGAACCGCCATGTCCCCAACTATTTCCACCCTATTCGTTTGGTTCACTCCAACCCAGCGAGGCTTGCCTCGCCCTTGACGGACACCCTCCCACCCCAGACCGGGAGGCCGCCATTGTAGTTCTAGTCTGGGCGTCTCGGACCACTCTTCCTGGTGGGGTGCCGAGTGAAATACAACCAGGTGAGCCCTGCGGGAACGCGCCGTCCGTCGGCGCCGGCCCCAGGGCAAGATCGCGAGGGGTCTTCACTCCTCGAGACCTGTGTTCGTCAGGGCCGGTCCTTCCGGTATACGAACCCCACAGCCCGTTGGGAACCGCGCCTGCGGCTACGGAGCCAACACTTTGCCTTTTGCCTACTGCCTTCGGCCGTCTGCAATCGACAAAGGACAGAGAACCCTGGCCCAAGGCTTGGATGTCCAAAGTTCAAGCCTCAGCTCTCTGTCGTCCAATCTGATCTCGATCAGTGCGGGCTCTCAAGTCCCAGGTGAGTGTGCCGCAGAAGTGCGTCACCTGGGCGAGAACTACCCCCTCACGGGGACAGCGCGCTGATATCGTCAGCAAAAGGTTCGGCGTCCCGCCGAACGCACCAGGTACCCGCCAACCTGGTGCAGCCCGAGGGTGGGGAATCCAACTCCCCGCCCTCGGGCACCGCATCCACACTACTGCCCATAAGAAGATGAATACATTGGATGCATAAACTCCCCCATCGAATTGCGACGGGGTTTTTCTTTTATATAACCACTCTTTATTTACCAGAAAAGATTGCGCTTCACACGATGATATACGCGATGAAACCACGGTTCGAGCTTCGTCCAGCGTCGATATACCTCGGGCTTGAGCGCATATTCCCAGCCACCAATAAACTCAGTTATTTCTTCATTAAAGCCACTTTTGAACTGATATAGGCCCCACATCGAGTGCTCGGGATTCAACTTATCTCGTGGCGGTACGGCGATCAGATCATATTCCTTCGCCCCCTGATCACGCGCCCAACGCATCACCTCGTACTGCAGCAAATACGGTGCCATGAGATTGCGCTTCGCCCCACTAGAACCACCTTCTTTGTAGTACGCTTTATCACCGAAGATCATCGCGTACTCAGCTGCCAGAACCTCTCCTTCATGCACTGCGACGAAGAATTGCCCCATATCTGCTTTCGCAAGCGATTGCCAATAGCTCTTAAATGCCTGCTTCGGGCGCAGGAAAAAACCCGCCCTCCCCTGCGTAGCGCGCATCAGATCATACATCGTATCTACCATCTCGTCGGTTGCATCGCGCTGCTCGATCGTCACGCCTTTCTTGGCAGCCAGGCGGATGTTGTAGCGCGTCTTTTGCTTGAAGCTCGCCAGAAGTGCCTCGTCGTCCTTATCGATATCAACGATAATCGTCGCCTTAAACTGCAGGTCATGACTACTCTTGATCCAGCCAGCACTCCGTGGGTCAAAGCTTCCTTTCTCATCCAAAGCAAGGAGCTCGGGGTCGATCATTATTAAATACGCTCGCTTGTCATGATCGCGCACATACGCAGTCAGATCTTCGGTAAATTTCTGAAATCTCTGAACATCTGGTTTCTTCGACATATAACGCGCAAACATACCGGGACCCTTAGGGATATACCAGAGTGTACCGAAGCCTTTAGCCTCCTTGACGATCACCTGCACCGCCACCCGCTCGCTTTTGTGTTCCCAAATAAGATGCACTGGTCGCCAACTATATTCTGCCTTGTATGTCCCCCACTCCAATGACTGGTAGATATGCCCTCGGTCAGGATTCTGCTGGACAAGCTCATCCCACTGTTGGACTTCTTCGGCTGAAGCTATTCGAATCATGATCTTATTATGCCACAGCTTCGCCCCAAACTGTTGTTATAAATTATTGACAATTATGTGATTCAGTTGTAGTATGATGCCAACTGGCATTCCTACGCACCTTAAGGGGGTCCCCATGCCAAGTACCACAGCACCTACCACGCTCGAGCAATGTCGTCTCGAGCTCGATCTCTCATGTGCGGAAGTGAACATCTCACGCTTCCACGAGCTCTGGCTGAAAGGCTGGATCTGCGGCGAACTGCTCACCTTGCGCGATCTCTACGAAATGGTGAATGATTACGCGCTCGATGATATCATTGTTCAGCATTATGGGATCAGCAAGGGGGTGATTCGTGACAAGCTGTTCGATATCGCTCGCAACTTCGTGGATGGCCTGCAGTCAATCATCAACATGGATGACTTGAGCCCGGTACGCCGCTTGCTCGCTCTGCGTATGCTGGCGGCATTCGAACGCGAGAATGTAGCGTGTGATGCTCCCATCGTAGAGCTCAGAGGGCATGCGAGGCACTGGCTCGATGAATTCTCTCGCGCTCGCTTCGAGCTCTGCATCACAGTCATCAAGCGCAAGCGTGGTGATCACGATCGAGCGTACAGCTGGGCATTGCATGAGGCGGCGGCGATGTTCACCAGCCCGGCCTTCGAGCCCGAGCGATGGTTCGAGGTCAAGGAGTTGACGCATTTCACCGACTGTCACGAAGGAGCCATCGAACGTGCTGTCGACAGCCACTATGAGATGCGCGGCCTCTACGAGACGCTCACCGACATGCACGATCGCGGGCGTATGATCGAGCCACTGGCCGATCTTCTCAAAACCTGCCGCTGACTCTTCAGCGCTATTGCCGATCATCCCTCACGGGTTGGTCGGTTTTTTTGTACTTAGCAGCAAGAGGATATTGATTAATCATATATTTTATAGTACAGTATATACCCACAATTAGTTCGTACCTACAAAAAAGAGGCCAGATGCTGTTTTTCTTCTCTACTCTTACTCTGAATGACAAATTCCATAAGGCACTCAAGGAGCACGCCTATCGAGTGCGCGAGGCCGTCTTCCAGCGAGAACAAGGCGTCCATTGGGCCCATGATCGAGACCTACACGATGGACAAGCAATCCACTTCGTGGTGTATGCCCTCGAAGAGAACGTTCAACAGCTGACACCGATCGCTACAGCCCGAGCGATTAAGCATGAGAACGGCTTCAAGATTGGTCGTGTCTGTGTACTTGAGAGCTGGAGGCAGGATGGGCTGAATATCGGCACGCAGCTGATGGAGTTTGTGATCGCCCAACTTCGCGACTATGCACCCCACTGCCCGCTGTACCTCAATGCTCAAGCAGACGATGCGAAGCAGCAGAACGTCGTGGGCTTCTATGAACGACTTGGCTTCGTTACGACCGACGACGAACCAATTATCAGTGCAGATATCCGCCACATGAGGATGGAGCTGATATAGAATATCAAAGTAGCCTACTGGATCGCTTGTACCTTCCCTATATAAGGAGGCTCTGAATGCTTGCAGTACTAGGATTCATCATATGTGCAGTCATCGGCATAATCATCGTGGCACTAGTTGGCACGGGAATCATGATGCTTGCGATCGAAACCGACTGGTTCTTACCTGCCTTCGCCACACTTGACGTGCTAGCTGGCATCGTCATCGGATTCATGAGTTACTCGCAAGATGAAATAGTAGGCAACCATTCGATCCTAGGCACAGCCATATGGTCGAGTCTAATCGCGGTAATTGGTATACCCTTAGCAACCTTTTGCTTGGCCTACTTTGGCAGCCTCATAATGGGCGCATTCCTCGAGGAACTCGAGATGCGAGATTCTCTTCACTGAGGATGTCGTATATAAACCACCTCCCTAGCTAGGGAGGTTTTTCATTTATCCGCGCAGCTTGCGATAGACCGAATACGCTGCATATTTGCCGCGCTTCAGAGGGATATCCCAGGTACCGAGCGTACTAACGCGTTTTCCCCCAAAGCCTCGCTTGAATGCAGTAATACCTGACCATTTGTGACCACCCTCGTCATGTGGCGCTGCTCCCCAGAAATCAAACCGCTGTAAGCCCTGATCCTTCGCATCAGTAATCATCCGCCAAGCCGCCGAAACTGCTACATTGTACTGCCGATTGAGCTGCTGATCGTTGCCAGTATGTGCGTACGAGCGTGTACCACCCCAGTCATAGACCAGTGAGATACTCGCTGGCTTCCCATCTTTTACCGTCGAAACAAAGAAGCTCGCAATCCCCTGCTGTATCAAGCATTCAGCAAGCTGACGATAATAGTTCTCGGGGTAATTCACGATGTGCGCATGCTGTGCTGTGTCGGTCATCAGCCGCATAAAGTCCGCAAACGGCGTCATATTCTTGACCTGACGCACTTCGATCCCCCGCTTCTCAGTAGTGTTGATGCGATTACGATGGCCTGAGTCTAACCCTGCGCGCAGATCATCGATTGATTTAGTAAGGTCTAACACGAAGGTATGTTGCGGCTGCACCTCAGCTACTCGCCTAGCACCAATCCAGCGCAGATCAGTTTCGCTCACGTCTCCGATCGGCTCGATGCGCACAAAATCCGCCGCCTGCTCCTCCCCCGCAAACTCAAGTGTCTGCAGCCCTTCTCGGGCATGACCACGCAGAACCGGACCATATGGCACGGTCAAGTAGTGTAGTCCTTTTGAATGCCGCACAAAGGCCTGCCACGCCCAGTCCGCACCGTGATTGCGCACAGCATCGCGACCTAGCGTCTCCTGGAAACGAGCCCAAACTGAGCTCTGAAGAATGCCCCCATTGAGCTGTGTGATTTTATCGTCCCAAGCCTGCGCATCAAAATCTTGCATACGATCCATTGTACCGCAGTTCTCGGGCACAAGAATATGTCGATCAAAAGGCTTGCTATCCCCTTCCTCGATCTGTAAAATACTCAGACACCGCACCTACCAGGTCAGGAGAGTTGCAATGCCAATGTCAGGACACTCGATACACGATCCCGTCGCTTCGGAGACAGCAAACGCACCCATGGTCACGGGCGGCTGGCCATACGGACACACGTTCGCCAGGCCAGGCACAGAGTTGCACGATGAAGATCTTGATGAGCCAACCATGCTTGAGCTAGTGATCGTCGGGGTAGTTCTCATCAGCGTGATGGCATCTCCGATCGTCATCAGCGCAGCCGCCGCCAAGTTCGTCTTTCACCGACTTCGGCGGCGCTGAAATGAGCGACCACCTAGATTCTATGATGGATGCATACGAGGCAGAACGCGTCTACGGGCCACCGCCCCGGACACAGCAGAAATCGAGGACGAATGCTGAGTGCGAGGAAGGACGCATTGATTTCCTCGAGCTACCAACACTGCGTGAATCATTGGTCGGACTCAGCCTCGCGGCCGTCTGCCTGCTCGTGCCAGCCATGCTTGCCTGGAGACGCTTCCATCGCAACCGCTAGCGTAATAACCCCGCCTTCTCTCGATGGAGAAGACGGGGTATTTTTATATTTACTCACGCGTAATCGAGTGAATCATCGCATGTACACAGATTCATACGTAGCGCAATCGAAATACGTGGATCCGCGTCGAGTGCTTTACCGACACAGTGCGATAAGCGCGGATCATTGCCGGTCATTGGATCTGGCCCAAGCAAAAGCATAAGCGTCCGTGACTGGAGTATAAACTCTCGCTTTACGCCTTTCGCATCTTTGATCCATGCGAGTGCTTGTCCCTGAACGGTATATACCGCCACAAGATGCTTATCGCATGCAAAGTCTCGATGCCAATCGATACCACCATCCTTATCGCTCGGGTCATACTGCTGAACTGCTATGTCATTTACTCGCCAACGCATCAACCCATGTCTAGCTCGCGCTCTGGCTCGAGACCGCACAATCTCCTCGGTGCTACGTACCAGCCATGCAAACTCTTCTGGCCAATTCCCTTCCAGAAGATTCACGTGCACGAAGCGTTGATGCACCGTCATGTCGCTACAAGGCTGCATGTCGAATGTACTCGCCACGCCAGCCAGTATACTTGCCGTCTCCGGCCACAGTACGCCGTGAGTAAGCGCATAACCATGATCGATACACGCATCAACCGCCGATCTCAGCCGATATGTATTGAGAGTCATCAGATCCTTGTACAAAACACTCTCCTTTTAAGGTACGTTTTGCCCGAACTAAAAAACCGCCCGAGCGGGCAGTTTTGTACTTTCTGAATTCACATCTACATCAACGCTGGCCGCTCAGTCCGTTTGAGCGCAAATGCTGGCAAAACTCGACCAGGTCGTATGTCGGTGATTCAATAACATTAGCTTTAGTGTAATAAGCATAAAAAGAAAAGTCCACCTGAATAATATCCAGGTGGACCGAATTTGAGCTATCACACTCGATCTACGTAGGATCGAATAAGCTCCTCTGTTTCGTGCCATGACAAACACGGATCGGTGAGGCTCTTGCCAGGGGTGTTGCCGCTCGGATCGCAGCCCGATCGCAGATAGCTCTCGAGCATAAAGCCATCGATTGGCGCGCCGGCTTCACGCGCACTGACCGCACGTGCAAAAGCAGCTTTCTGACCAGCTGAACCACGCCGCCCATCAAGAGAATTTGCAGATGCAACATCGTGAGAACAATCCACGATCATGCGCTGGCCTGAATGAAGCACAGCGCTGTACTCGTCAACCGTCATGCCAGTCCAGCCGCGCAAGATCACACCAGTTGTCGGATTACCCTGCGACTGGGTTCGCCTCAACTCTCCATCTGATCCAAGAAACTCCACCCAATGCGGTTCAGCGGCTGCGGCCTGTGCCTGGAACGCTTCAGTCAGACTTGGGCGATTCGAATGCTTGAACCACACAGGCATCTGATCGTAGAAACCAACGGCATGGCGCAAAAGTGTGTCCTCGACATTGCGAGCACCTACCCATGCCATGCTGAGCAGATGGCCGAAGCGCGCGAAGTGCCGATCATGCATCACCTCCATCGCAAGCGGCACCCCAAGGGTAGCTAATTGCGCAAGCAGCATGTAGCTCTGAATAATGCTTGATTCTTCGAGACCGCGGGGGCCAACCGAGCTTCGAGGCTTAGCAGGAGGCACGCGCATGACGATCTGCGCGCGAGCAGCGATATCAGGTTCTGACATCAGGGCCAGCAAACGACGGACGTACGCAACAACCGCGTACTCGCCACTCGGCAACACCGCGTCATCGAGTGAACACGGGCCAACGATGAAGAGCGCTCGACGATCAGAGCCGTGCAGCAAACGCTCGCGCAGCACATCACGCTGCAGAGCAATCTCCCATAGGCGCTCGTTATTCACTGGGAAACGTGCGTGCAGCTCATCGGTACATGGTACGGGCGACGCGGGCGCGTACGAACCACTCAATCGAGCTATGCCATGACCTGGGGGCAGCGGAGGCCCCATATCGATATCGACTCGTGTACTCTTGGTCGCAGGATCGAATACGCCAATGCGATCATCGGTAAACACGCCCGGAACAACCACCTTTCGTCGCTCGACACCAGGCGGCGAGTCCGGAACCTGCAATGGTTGTATTTTGGCGGGCCAGACTCGCGCGGGACCAGTCGGCACAAAGCCTACACTTCGCATGATGTGACTTCTTTCTGTATTGGGTAGGTGCAAAAGGACTCACTCGAGAGATCAAAAAAGACCGCCCGAGCGGTCTACTTTGCGTGGTATTTGTAAGCTTCTTGCTTAACGCAACCCAGGCCGCTCGGTCAGTCGAGTGCCATAAAAATAAAAGTTTTGGCTGCGCAATAGCATAATGAAGCTATTATACAAATTCTCGCAGCAGATACAAGCCCACGAAGCGATCGTTTTACTCAGGCATCCAGGCTATGCTACCATCTTGCCATCCCGTCCACGAAAGGAATCAGGATGCACATACGCACGAAATACATACTCGGAATGCTCGCACTGGCAACCGCGTCAGCCTGCCTGCAATCCCATATTCGTCAAGTCATACTCGACTCGCACGCCCGAGACCAAGCGCTCCTGAAGAGGTAGACCAGATGGATAAGAAGCAAAGCACTCGCACCCTCATACAGAGAGCCAGTCGCCTTCTCAAGAAGGGCAAGCTCATCATCGTGCCATCCGCCGAGGCATACCGTTCCCATCCCCTACCCCCTTGGATCAGAAAGAGATAACGCATGTCACAAGCACATGAAAATCACAGTTGCGTGGTGTGCCCACTGTGTTTCGGGCGCACCTACCCCCAGGCACGTCGCAGCGGCTACTGGCGCCATCGTCCAGGCTGCACCTTCTTCGTCACCGACCCTCGAGGTCGTGAGGCCACGCCTGAGCACCGAGAACAGGCTCGAAACAGGTTTCGACGACATGAACAGCCGGTAATTAGCTAGACCGATCGATATATCGCACCACATTTTGTTCGAGATGTGGTGCTTTTCTTTTATCTGACGAAGATCTACAATACCCTGGATATGAAATCAAGCACTAGCAAAGAAATCTGCACTATCCTTGCAATCGAATCCAGCTGCGACGAGACTGCCTGTGCGATCGTGCGCGATGGACGCGAGGTGCTGGCCAATGTCGTCGCCAGCCAGGCCGACCTTCATGCCCAATTTGGCGGTGTCGTACCAGAAGTCGCAGCTCGCAGCCACATCGAGGTCATGATTCCTGTCATCGAAGACGCCCTCAAAACCGCCAAAATGACCTGGGATGATATCGATGCGATTGCTGTCACCCGTGGACCAGGACTTATCGGTTCACTCTTGATTGGGGTTTTGACAGCCGAAGTCTTGGCAATCGAGAAGCAGAAACCGTTGATTGGCGTAAACCACATCTTGGCACATGCTTTTGCGAGCTTCCTCACCGACAGCGAACAACCCGGATTCCCTCTCTTGGCGCTCGTTGTTTCGGGTGGCGACTCTCGGCTTCTCCTCTTTCAGGAAGATCTGACTTTCGAAACCCTTGGTGCGACACGTGACGATGCTGCCGGAGAAGCTTTTGATAAGGTGGCGAAGTTGCTTGGCCTCCCCTACCCTGGCGGACCCAATATATCTAAGGTTGCACTCGATGGCGACGATCAGAAATACACATTTCCAAAGGCCAAGCTCGGCAAGGATTCGCTCGAATATTCCTTTTCGGGACTAAAAACCGCCGTACTACGACAAGTCCAAGAGATTGCCGGGGATCAGCCCGGTCTTACAGACCTCCGCAAAACGTACCAGCTGCCACCACAAGCGGTTTCAGACATCGCTGCGAGCTTTGAGCGCACTGTGGTAGAAACGCTCGTTGAGAAGCTTGTACGCGCGTCTCAAGCACACTCGCCGAAGAGCATTGCGATTGGCGGGGGCGTCAGCGCAAATAAACGTCTACGCGAAGCAGTACTAAAGGCCCTGCCCCAAGCACGCATCATTCCGTTTGAGTACTGCACAGATAACGCCGCGATGATTGGAGCGCTTTCCTATCAGATGGCTCAACGCGGACACATTGCTGAGTCCCCTATCCTGGAAGCTGATTCCAGTCTCGACGCACTCTAAATATTGACTTTTATTTATTATATACTATAATAACCTAACTGCACCTAATACAATATGATCGGAGAAGTGATGGGCGAAGAAGACACTCGCACCATTCGTCGCCTTACGACAGAAAATGCCGCACTGAGAGATGCCAACCAAGCGCTTTCTGAAAAGCTGGCGCGCTACGAACGTGAATTCCCTCCTCATGAGCAGCCAGTCCCCGAGCTACATGATGAACTGCTCGATATGGCATATGAAGAGCTAGCGAGAGAGCGTGAGCGACATGAAGCTGCAATGAGCGAAGTATTACAGAGCTGGCAAAATACCTTTGATGAGAGTAGTCGAGAATGGCAAGAAGCCTTTGATGATGTCCGTGATAAGCAAGCGCTGCATTTCCACCGCTTGAAGGGCAAGCAAATAAGCATGCTAATCTACTTTGTGATCATGACCTATGCCGTCGCGGTGGTCTGCACCTATGCCGGGGCCGAAAAAGGACTAGAGGCTGCCCTGATGGGCAGATCACTCTCGTTTTCACTTGCCCTCCCAACTCCGATCATTGTCGTACTGCTGGCAGCGATCGTATGGAGGATCTGGCACTGGCGCCACCCTCCAGCCAGCAACACTCCGGACAATTAGCGTTACTTAGCACCTCTCTTACATGGAGGTGCTTTTCAATTTTCTCTTTCGACTGCGACGCTCAATATCCCGCTCCCACAAGAAGCATAACTAGCATCTACTCCTTATTTGCGCTAGGCTAATGGGTATGGAAAAAGCCTACGAGCCCTCAAAATACGAGCCGCAAATTCGCCAGCTTTGGGAAGACCATAAGTCCTACGACCTCGGTAGCAACTCCCCTGCTGCCGGTGCGAAGCCATTCTCAATAATCATGCCCCCACCAAATGCCAACGGTTCATTGCACGCTGGCCACCTCATGTACGTCGTAGAAGACATCATGACTCGCTATGCACGCATGCAGGGCCGCCCGACAATCTGGCAGCCTGGTACCGATCATGCAGGTATCGAGACGCAATTTGTGTACGAAAAGCAGCTCGCCAAAGATGGTAAGACACGCCATGATCTTGGACAAGAAAAGTTTTATTCGGAAGTGTGGGATTTCGTAGAGCAGCACAAAGGCACCATGATCGAGCAGATGCAAGCCATGGGCTTCTCTGCGGACTGGGGTAAGCTCAAATATACCCTCGACCAAGATATCGTCGACATCGTACTCGATACCTTCAAGCAGCTACATGACGATGGCCATATTTATCGCGGTAACCGCATCGTAAACTGGGATCCGCTTACGCAGTCTGCCTACGCCGATATCGAGCTCAAGCATGTCGAGCAAGAAGACCCGCTCTACACCCTGGACTACGGCACAATCCAGATTGCCACCGTACGACCAGAAACGATCTTTGGCGATGTTGCAATCGCGGTCAACCCAAATGATGAGCGCTTTGCAAGCCTCATCGGAACAGATGCGATTATTCCCCTCGTGAATCGACCTATACCAATTATCGCCGACGAGCATGTACAACCAGATTTTGGTACAGGCGCGCTCAAGATTACTCCTGGACACGACAAAAATGACTACGAGGTTGGCCTGCGACACAACCTCCCTCAGCTCACCGTCATCGACTTCGATGGCAAGATGATTAATGTTCCCGAAGAGTACGCCGGACTACCCGTACTCGAAGCGCGCCAAAAAGTCGTTACTGCCCTCGAAGCAGCAGGCAAACTTGTCGCGACAAAGTCCTACACGCACTCTGTCGCGATACAAGATCGATCTGGCGCTCAGATAGAACCACTCATCACCGAGCAATGGTTTATGCGTATCGCTGAGCTCAACAAGCCAGTTATCGACGCCATCGAAAACGAGCACGTGAAACTCTACCCCAAGCGATTTAAGAAGATTGCGCTGGAGTGGCTCAAGAACGAACATGACTGGTGCATCTCTCGACAGATATGGTGGGGTATCCGCATCCCTGTGTATTACAAGACGAGCCACGATGCAGACAAAACTCCCTACATCATCGCCAAATCAGAAGACGAAGCTATTGCCTACTATGGCGCTGGCAATTACCGAGCTGAAACCGACACCTTTGATACCTGGTTTTCTTCCGGACAGTGGCCATATGCCACGCTCATGACGAGCCTCGGCGAAGACTGGGCGGATTTTTACCCAACTACAACCATGGCTACCGCTCGCGACATCCTACACAAGTGGGTCACGCGCATGATCATGTTCTCGCTCTACAAGACCGGCAAAGTCCCATTCGAGAATGTTTACCTCTGGGGCATGGTTACTGACGAAAAAGGTCAGAAGCTCTCGAAATCTAAGGGCAACTACAGCGACCCGATGGAAATCACCGCCCAATACGGCACCGATGCTTTGCGCCTTGCGCTCTCTATCGGCATCACTCCTGGTAATGACGGCAAGCTCTCTGAAGAAAAGATCAAAGGCTACCGCAACTTCTGCAACAAGCTCTGGAATGTTGCCCGCTTCGTAAGCGGACGACTCGAGGACGCACCAAACCAAGGCCACGTCGATCAAATACGTAGCCTACACCTAGAGGAGTCCTCACTCCTCTCCCCTGCTGATCATTGGATTGTCGAGAAGTCTAACATAGCCATCAAGCAAGTCACCACCCATCTCAATAACTACCGCTTCTCCGAGGCCGGTGAAACGATCTATCACCTCCTCTGGCATGATTTCGCAGACTGCTATATCGAATATGCTAAGCAGTCCCTCAATCCCGAGGTACTTGCCTACGTTCTCGAAGTAATCATGCGATTACTGCATCCGTTCGCCCCCTATGTGACTGAGGCTATCTGGCAGGAACTCTCCTGGACAGACGGACAGCTCATCACCGAACGTTGGCCTGCTAATAGTATACGAACAGACGCCGAACATGGCAAGCAGTTTGAGCTACAAATTGTTGAAATTCTCGCGGCCAAACAAAAAGAGTCAGATAAGGTGCAGCGAGCTAAGTTTGAAAAAGAGCTTGCAGAAAAACTCCGCCACATACAGCTCATCGAATCTAAGCTTGCAAATCAGAGTTTCGTAGCTAACGCACCAGCTACTGTAGTCGAGCTAGAGCGTGCTAGACTAGAAGAAGCCCGCCATGCACACGACTCGATCAAGCAAGCACTCCAAGAGCTGGACTCCTAAGTTACTTATAAGCCTGGGTGGTTTTGCGCTCATCCTATTACTCTTAATCATTCTTGGTCCGTTGATATTGCGGGCAAATAGGGCCGTCTTGCGGGCTGAAATATCACGAATACAAACCCTGCCAACCAATCAACAAGAGTTCGCGTACATTAAGCTCGTGCGTGCTACTGGAGCTGATCAAGAAGTATCACGAGCACTTGCCGATTGGTATACATCTCAAAATAACTTTGCTCAAGCGGGGAAAACCTACCTAGCAGCACAGCCCTCGTTGGTTGTCGAAGCCGCCGCATCATTTGCTACACTTTATGACTTTGATCGAGTCAAAACCCTGCTCGTGCAAAATAAAGTACAGGGGAGTGATGCTGATGCACTCCTCGCACAAGCAAAACTCAACACCGGTGACTCCAGCCAAGAGTGTAAAAATATTCAACAGCTAACCGGCTCTAATCTTGCCGAAAGACTTAAGCAAGCTTGCGATATTCTTGATATGCCCAATAAGTCGTCTGAGCAAGTATATTCACTAGTACCGCTTAGTGCGCCGCTGCAAACCAAGCGACTCTTGGATCAGCAAGCGCAAAAGTCAAGCAGCGACTTGCTCCTCCTAGCGAGAATAAGCATGCGGCAAGGCGATTTACAAACGAGCCAGGAGTATATTCGCAAAGGCCTGACTGCAACACCGTACGATCGCGATTTCCTAAAAGGATCGCTTGAACTTCTGCAGAACAAGCAGGGGAGTGATACAGCCCTGATGAACTTGTTCAATCAGCAAATAGACATCCTGCCCAGCCAGTAACCTTCACGTGAAATTAAAACATATTATTATATACTGTCAAGTTTTGTATTCTGTTCGTTCTTGTGCTTATTTTTGATAGCCGAACATAGCATTTGTGTGCAAATTCACGTATAATTTCCATCTGTAGCCCTGATAGGTGCGTTCCTAAAACAGCAAATATTTATTACGGAGAGGTACCCAAGTGGCTGAAGGGGCTGGTTTGCTAAACCGGTAGGGCGGAGCAATCTGCCGCGAGGGTTCGAATCCCTCCCTCTCCGCCATATATTTATGAAACACGTCGCCGACACACTCAGAAGCAAGAAAAAGCTTATATTTACCGCGCAATCAGCGCGCAATTTTCATCAGCGTATGCTCATCTGTAAGTATGTGTTTGAACAGGGTCACGTTCCGCTCAATCCTTTTAATATGTTTGGCTACTACTTATATGAACTTGTGCCAAGAAATGACGTACGTGAGGGGAATAATAATGTCTTATCAAGGTGTGACGAGCTATGGGTATTCGGAGATCTCAGTGACGGCGTATTAAGTGAAATACGATATGCCGAGGAGCTCAAGATGCCGATTCGATACTTTTCGATCTCAGATTTACCAAATCAGGTGGTGGAAGTAGCCTTTACCAGCCTACCAAAAGAATAGAGAGTAGATAAATAGCATTGACTTTCTTACATTTTTTAGTATAATTATTCACTGAATTACCCGCACCTACCACCTCACGAACAGGAACACCATGGACGACATCAACGTCAGCCCAACCATCCACCGCGTCGATGACCCTCGAGGGTTCGTCGTCGGAACAGTCAGCCTCGACTTCGGCTCCTTTCAACTCGATCGACTCGCCATCGACTTGGCACTCGAGCTTCTCGCGATCTGCAAGGAGATCAAGGACCAGATCACAAGCGCCTACCCCCGCACCGAGTCAACGCGCTACGCCGAGTTCTACGAAGGAACAGGCTACATCTTCGAGCCGTTCGCGTTCGCTCACCACAAAGCCAGCCTACTCTACGCCATCGTGTGCGCAGATGTCAGCCTGGGAGAACGACGTATCTTGACTCTGGTCAACGAGCTCTACCGCACCGCCTTCGGAGAACCGGACGTCAATCGCAGGCTCATCACGCAAGCCCTGAGCGCCTACCAGGAAATCGAGATGGACGCCCTGCGCCGACAGCGAGAGATCCAAGGTGAGAACTGGCGGAGCGCATTTCCCGATCCGCATTGGGACGACATGAACGGACGTTTCCTGGAGATTCCCGACTACGAACGAGTCATGCTCATCGAACAGATTCGCCGAGCGGCATCGTACGGCGACCCAGAGAACGAACTCGACAATCTGGTGCGAGAAGAGGTGATCCTCGATCTCGCCCGTCTCGCGAAGCACTGGCCAGAAGAGGCTGTTGCTCTCGCTGACGAGCTCGGACTTCAGTTCGACCCCACAAGCGCCTAGCGCGCGCCTAGCCCCAACGACCCATCTTCGCACCCAACAGTGCCGATGAGTCCGCGGGGCTTTTTCTCTATATCAATATGCTATACTAGATATATGAGCGAACATAAGCCGTATACTCTTGATGAACTAGGCACTTTTATTGATGGTCAGTATACCCATCTATCAGAGCTCTTTCCAGACCTGTATGACAATCATGAAATGCTCGCCTATGCTGCACTTACTAAGCTCTCAGAAGAAACGGGTGAGCTTTCTGAAGCCGTACTTAAACACTTCAGCCGTCAGCGCAAGACTAAGTCTCTCGAAGAAGACCCGATACCGAAGGAGCTTGCCGACGTAATTATCGTCACACTCTTGATCGCCAGACAATTCGATATCGACATTACTAAGATGATGAAAGATAAAATTCATTATCTAGAGAATAGGCGAGTCAGTGAATAAGACACCAATTCCAGATGGCACCGCTTTTCAACGTGCAGTATGGACAGAGATTGCAGCAATCCCAAGGGGGAGCGTGATCACCTACAAAGAACTTGCCGAGAGGGTGGGGAAGCCGAGGGCCTATCGAGCTGTTGCGACCGCGTGCGGAGCTAATCCTACCCCAGGCCCAATTCCATGCCACAGAGTTATCGCTTCCGATGGGAGTATCGGGGGATACAGCGGGCCCGGCGGGGCAGGGCGCAAGCGGCAGCTTCTCGAAGCCGAAGGGGTGAAAATTCCTCAAAATCCTGTATAATCAACAGGTCTGGAGAGGTGTCCGAGTGGTTGAAGGAACTGGTCTTGAAAACCAGCGTGCGGGAAACCGTACCGTGGGTTCGAATCCCACCCTCTCCGCCATACAAAAACGAGCAGTTAGCGCTGCTCGTTTTTGTATGTTTTCGTTGTAACCCGTTACTACTAATCATTTACTTATAATGCATTTAATGATATAAACATGTAATCGCTCGGGAATGTACCCGAGCCTGTTCTTTTTTAGGAGCACCATGAAATTCGACCGCTGCAACATCGACCGTGCAATCGTGATGACCCAGTACGACCTCAGGGGATTCGTTCATCCGCTCGGCGGACGCACACGCCGGGTCAGCCCGAAAAACCTGTGCGCACTCACCTGGAACCTGGCCGCATTCGCAGCTCATCCTCAAGGACATCTACGCCCGCTACATCGCGCTGGAGCAAGAAGTTGCGGCTGGATCCGACTGGACTCCAGACCACTTCAACGCCTACCTGGGCGAGCTAAATCACGACACAGTGTGGGGTAGGTGGCTCCTTGCGCTCGAGCAGGCCTTCATGGGCCCATCAGAGGAGGAGGTTCGCGAAGCACTACACATGCTAGAGGCATCTGAGATCACGGCTCTACTGGAGTCGACCAGTACCCCTCAGGAACGGCGATCAGCCGTCGAAGCAGCTCTCCGACCCACAATGTCGAGGATGCAGCTGCCCACATGCACATCTGCGGCATCAACGAGCACGTGAGTTTGGCATAGCTCTATGCCCGAGGTATAATTCCTCGGGCGTTTTTTATTGCCTCACACAGGAGCGATGCAGTACGCTGGTAAACATATGGTTTTCGTAGAATATCTCATGAGTGGGAGTTGGATGCTGCTGATGATGCTGGCTACCTGGAGCAGCATTCGCCCGCTCGTCACAAAATTTACTCGCACAGAGAAGATCGCTACTTCAATCATAGTAAGCCTACTCGCATCTAGCTGGCTGACGTACGTTTGCTGGTATGCACTCGGGCCGCAATGGGGGACTGCCGTCTTAGCTCTGCTCGCGGCAATCCTCATCATCCGAGACTACCAATGGTACCTACGAGCGATACAAATGTTTACCTGGCGAAACCTAGTCGGAATCATGCGTGCCCATCGTGCGCGGAGTATATCTCTCATCACCCTCATAATCCTGACCGCGCTCCTGGCGTATAACTACGCCTTCCCGCTTAAGGATGGTGCGCTCTATAGCAGTGGTCCAAGCTGGGGAGACACCGTCCTACACAATACGCTCGCGAGCTACTTCGTAGAAAATGGCGTCCGCACCCTAGTACTCCCCGTCTATCCGCAAGCCCCACTCTCATATCCATTTTTGATCGACCTTCACCTTGGTCAGCTGTTTTACCTTACGAATAGTTGGCAGGCCTCGCTCTTCTGGCCGACGTTCACGCTCCTCACCTCACTCCTACTGATCTGGTATCGCATTGGCGTACGACTCACAAAATCTCAACTCGGGGCGAATATCTGGGCCGCGCTAATATTCTTCAGTGGTTCAGCCGGAGGCATACTGCTCCTCCTGCAGCACGCCAGCACAAACTTTCCCACACAGCTCATCGACTACACAAATGTCGGCAATTTCGACGCTACGACACAGCTCTTCATGGCGAACATCACCACCTCTGAGCTCCTGCCGCAACGCACGTATCTCATTGGCGCAAACCTAGTTTTCCTCATCATGCTCCTACTTATAAGTCATTTTCCGCGCGTCCTCACTAAGCTCAGTCCGCATAAAGAAAGAGAGGTCGCATACTTTATAGCAGTCATCGTCGGTCTCATGCCGTTCGCACACGTGCATTCGTTCTTTGTGATCGGCCTCATTCTCATTTGCTTCGTCGTGAGTCGGTGGCAGTGCGCTCGTAAGCCTCCTTGGGTGTGGCTACGTGCCGCCAGTGTTGCCCTCATCATCGCAGCGCCACAAGTCTACTGGCAGTTTAGTAATAGCTTCACATCTTCATTCTCGCGCTGGCACTTCGGATGGCTCACGGCAACAAACAATAATGTGCTATCTTTCTGGTTCTTAAATCTCGGCCTACTTGTGCCGGCGATCATGGTGGGCGCATGGTGGGCGCAGAATCGGCCACAAGACACCAGCTGGCAACGACTTCTTGCTCTAGCCGGACTGATATTATTCGTCGCCAGCAACATCTATGTCTTTCAGCCTTACATCTGGGACAACATGAAATTCATCAGCTATGCATACATGCTCTTGCTTCTACCACTGTGTACCGCGCTACCCTACGCGTGGCAAAAGGGTCACCTACAGAAGATAGTTATTTCAGTATCTTTGATTATCATCCTGATACCAGGAATCCTCTCTGTATCTAGACAGATGATCATATGGGATAAAATATTCACCACCGAAGACATTGCTGTGGCAGAATACATCAAGCAATCAACACCCGCCGACGCGATCTTTCTCACTGCACCGAAGCACAATATGCCAGTCGCAGCGCTCGCCGGTCGCAAAATAGCGCTCGGGTATACGGGCTGGCTGTGGACCTACGGGATCAATTTCTCGCAGACTGAACTCGATACCCGTATGATACTGGCTGACGACCCGCGGTCATCTGAGCTACTAAGACAATACTCGATAGACTACATCGCAATTACCGATGACCAGGCAGCAGAATACCAAATCACTATCGATGCACTCGATCAACGCTACCCAACGGTCTATCGAAATGCACAATGGCACGTTTATAAAGTAAATAAGTAACCGTCCGAAGTACAATAAATACTTGCCCTCTACAGATAATACGTGTACCTTAGTAGCGTCCCACATGGACTCGAGGAGGGGCCTGTGAGCACTGAGAATATTGAGTCGCTATGCAGGACTCGCAATCGTGAGACTTGTCTGGTGGCAACTGAGTGCCTGATAATTATCGGCTTCGTGCTTGGTCTCAGCTTGATCAACCCCGAGGCTTCGTATGACAGCATACTCATTCCAGTATTTCTTTTCAGCATTTTAGCAACGCTGTGCTGGCACGTCGGCTTCTCGCTGTATCTTGGTATTACGCTTCACTGGCACGCCAAGCAGCGTACGAATCGGTCGCGAAGAAAATCGTCAGATAACTAGATCGCCACATCGACACTGCGAGTGGCACAGAGGAGAAACACATGACCACACAACACCCCAAATACCGGCTGGCCGTCTTCGTCTCGGGTTCGGGCACGCTGCTCGAGTCGATGCTCGATCATGACCTAGCCGTTTCGCTAGTAGTCGCCGAACAAGACTGTCGTGGGCTGAAGGTTGCCAAATCAGCCGGCGTCGAGACTCTGCTCTGGCGCCGTGAAGACTTCGGGTGGACCGAGGAGTCGCGCTGGCAGGACAAGCCGATGCGTGGCGAGTACTCAGAGATGCGCCGCAAGTTCTCCAAGAGCCTGGCAGAGCATCTCAACATCCAGGGTATCAATCTGATAGCCATGGCTGGCTTCGAAACCGTACTCAGCGACGAGTTCTTCAATACCTTCAAGGGACTGATTCTCAACAGCCATCCCGCACTGCTTCCTTCGTTCAAGGGTGGGCATGCGGTGCGTGATGCGCTGAAGTTTGGCGCCAAAGTGACAGGAACGACGATCCATGTCGCCACTGCAAGCGTCGATGATGGCACCATTATCGGCCAATGGGCAGTCGAGATCCTCCCGGAAGACGATGAGGCATCGCTGCACGAGCGAATCAAGGTGGTAGAGCGCAAGCAATACTTCGAAATCCTGGATCGCATGCAGCGAGAGGGAATCGAGGCCTACCTCCCCGATTACAAGCAGCCCAGCTAGGCTGCTTACAGCAATGAATGAGCCCCACGGTTTCCCGTGGGGCGTTTTCTACAAGAGTTCGCGAACCAGATTGATTACCTGCTGAGTCTTTGCTTCAAAGTCATCGCATGCGGCAATACGTATATGATGTGGATGCTCCTCGTACGCCCGCCAGATCTGATCGTCGACCATGATAGCCTCCTCTGGTGTTTCGTAGCGAGCTTCATTTGTCTCCGAGCCAAAGTTCTCCGGGTGCAGTCGCGCCAGGGTGTCTAGGTGAATCACGAGGTCATACATACTCACCAGCTCGTCGAAGTCCGCGCCAAACATCGCTGCCAGCTCACGCCCAGTAATCCCGAGATAGCCTGCATTATCGAAGACACCTCGGTCATGACCAATAAGTGTGCAGCCCTCCGTTTCGGCTCGTTCTTGTGCTAAGCGTCCGAGTCCAAGCTGTGTATGATACACGCCGTGCTGGAGCGTACGCATCCACACATCGGTCTGCAGCCCCGCAAGCTCGCGCTTCGGCCAAAGATGGGTGAGTAACACTGTCGCTACTTCTGGCACCACGATAATCTGCTCGCCAAAGATTCGCTCAATCTCGCGAAGAATCGTACTCTTGCCAGATTGCGGTCCGCCCTTGAGTACAAATGACTTAGTCTTTACTCGAGTAGCCTGCATGGTTCCTCCTAGATTCAAGTCTTCATTCAGGCAATCCATGGACTGCGAGATTTTTGTTCTTGTACCGTGCATCTTCCGTCACTTCAACCGCAGGCCCAAAGCCTGGAAAGAGCTCACGAGCCATTGCTCTCTGATGCAACTCAGCGCCAGTCAGACCAATCTGACCATCTCGCTCGGTGAATTCTGCCTCGACAATCACGAGACCACTCAGATCACCCATGTAGACATCGACCTCCCAGAGCCGACCTGCCTGCCGCACTGCGCAACGACGCTTCATAATCCGATATGTCGTGGAGTCAAAGAGCTGGTGATAAACCCACTCTGGGATTTCCACTTCCCACTCTTTGCGCTGTAGTCCGCCATCGGTCTTTGCGGTCATCCAATACTGCTTGCCATCACTTCGGATGCGCAGCTCACCCGGATCACTCACGACATAAGCCTGGCTGAGGTGTTGCCACGGGCCATGCAGCCAGTCGGCTATCCAATTATTCTCAAGTCGCCATTTACGTTCGACTTCGATCTGGTCCGACATATTTCCTCCTGCTATCAAGGTGCGTACAAGGTTACTATATGGTTTGTGTGCTTACGGATATACCAATTCGTTTTGACCCTTGTATATTTGCTGACTTTCGGCCATGCGTAGCCATCATCAGGGAGAGCGCTTCACTCTCCGAGTCAGGGGCGTTTTTGAAGGACGCCCCGGAACCTTGCCTAGATTAGGACTTGAGATACCGAGTCAAATGCCACTCCCCCTGGTCGAAACCGTGCGGAGGCTCGTCAGGCAAGCCTAGCTCGTCGATAGCCCCTGATTGAGCGGCGCTGAGCAGGATGATCTTCTGAAAGATCTCTGCCTGATCTCGCGCGTCGTCGAGAGCGTTGTGGCTCAGGCCATCAGGCGGCTGCAGCTTCTGAGGAAGATGCTTCATGCTCGTTTCGCTCCAGTCGCTGGCGGCGTAGCCCATGTAGAAGGCCTTGATGTCCAGAGCACTGATACCGAGCGGGTTCCGCCCCTCGAAGTGCATCAAGTACCAGTGAACGAACATCCAGTCGAAGGTAGCGTTGAAGCCGACCATGACCAGACGACGCTCATGAGTGCATCCTGTGGGGTATCCGTTCTCCCATTCCTCCCTAGCGTACTTCGCGCGAACCTGGTCGAGCCAGTCGGCGAAGCGCAGCATAGCCGCTTGCGGGGAGGCGAAGCCGAGAGTCTGCTCGCGGGTAAACCCGCTGACAGCTAGCGCCTCGGGGACCCACTCGGAGCTAATCGGAGCAATCTCCTCGTAGAAGCTATCCTGCTCCCGGCCAATCACGACCGCGCCGATCGAGATCATGCTGTAATCTCCGGGGATCGGGCCATCAGCTTCGATGTCAACCGAGATGTAGACCTCGTCCTGACTGTACTTTTCTGGAGTAGGGACGTGCATTGCGGTTCCTTCTTTCTGTCGAGGTGCGTGCTGACTTTCGCCGGGGTGACCGGACTCATCAGGCGGGACTATCCCGCGAGTCAAGGGTGGTTTTGGAAGGACCACCCGGAACCTTAGAGATCAAGTCTCCCAGAGATCC
The DNA here is from genome assembly GCA_964613485.1 of uncultured Candidatus Saccharibacteria bacterium. Lineage (GTDB taxonomy): Bacteria > Patescibacteriota > Saccharimonadia > CAILAD01 > JADZGC01. Next base: position 23,700 of record CAZTHB010000003.1, on the reverse strand, counting down.
CGCTGACCCGGATCTGAGAAGTCGGCATCGGGATCCATCGAGTCTTCTCGTGGTCTGCGAGGGACGTAGGGCTTCGGCTCGGGCTTGTTCAGCTCAGCGATTTCTCGGAGCTGTCGAGCCATGTCTGTCTTCTCGGAAGCCGTCTGCCACTTCTCATGTGACTGCGCCCGCAAGTCAGCCATTCTCGTCTGTGCCTGTTTGCGTATCTGTTGAGCCGCTGCAGCAAGTTCGGTTGTTAGCTCAAGATCTAGACCGGGCTTCGGCTGCGTGAAAGAGGAGGTGTCGTGCTCTTCGTGAGCTATACCAAGATGGATGTTGCGCTCCAGATCACGCGCTATCGCATCAAGCTCATTACTCTCTTCGCGTAGCCGTTGTGCCTCAGCCTCCAGCTCAGCTGCTCGCGCTAACGCCGTGCTGCGAAGTTCATCTGTAGCAGCGTTGAGCTGGCGCACAAGTTGTCGGTCCGCTTCGTAGGTCATGGTTTCTCCCTTGTCCAGGTGCGCCGCGAGAGAGTTTCTCGAGGTCCGCAACATTATGTCATATTTTCCATATTTTGTAAATATCATTACGTCAATATTTTCATTGGTATCTGTAGATTTCGTATATTTTTTGTCGTAAATCATCAGACAAACTGCTATAATTTAGGCATGAATGAAGATACGCTCATCCAGCTTGGGCTCAACCAAGCCCAGGCTAAAATATATCTATTACTTATCCAGAATGGCCTGATGACCCCGCCGAGGATCGCCGAGCTCGCTAACGAAAGTCGCACCAATGCATACACAGTATTGGAGCGCCTTGAGGAGCTTGGACTCGTCAAGCGCACCCGGTCAGGCAAAAAACTCGCCTACGAGCCGGAGAACCCCGTGGCGCTGGAGCGCCTCATGGAACAACGTCGCAAGGAAGTTCATCAAGCAGAGCAACGAGTCAAAGAGTCTATGCCTGCGCTTCTTAACTACTTTTATACCTATCAGAACCGCCCCGGCGTACGCTACTTCGAGGGCAAAGATGGAATTATGGAACTATACCTCGATCAGCTACGCACCAAGCAGGATATATATTTCATCCGCTCTGATGGCGATATAAATCTGCTTGGCCCAAAGATCTATGACATTATCAATAAGCGTAATGAGCTCGGATTAAAGGTTCATGGAATAGAGGCCGCCGAGGCAGATGTCATGAAATATGCCAGAGAGAATGATGAGAAGCTCGGTCGCGAAATGGCGTGGTTCCCGCCTAATAAATATAATGAGCCCGTAAATATCTACGTCTATGGAAATAAGGTAGCAATCATTTCATACGCCGAGGAGACGATTGGCGTCTTGATAGAATCGCCTCAAATTGCCGCAGCTTTCAAGCAGCTCCATGCGATAGTGAAAGTCGGAGCAGATGTGCTCTTAGAAGCCGTCAAAAATCCTTAGGCCGACCATGTGGTCGATATTTGTTCGCTATCGCTCCTGCATTTTCTGTAAACCAATCTGCTTGACCTGCCTCTCGCAGTGTGGGGTCATAAGGATCACAAGCATGTATGTTTGTCAGCGACAAGCGGAAAGGCTCTATCTTGGTCCCTGGCTTTGACAGCGAGATGTTATGTAGATAGCGCTCCGTAAGTACATGAGATGCAATGAGATCATGTTTTAATTCTTGTTCGTGGCAAAACAATTGATGTAGCATCTCTACTACAAACGCCACATACTCAGGCTCTAGTGTGCGAAGTGGCCGATCCGGTTCGCCAGTCGCTGTATCGAGCAGCTGAACCCGACCATGCTTACGGCGCTGCTCTACGATCTCATCATGAATATTGCTGATACTATAACCCATTAGACTTATCTCATGCGGGTTGGTGATCGAATTAAGAATACTCAAGGCATCCGCTTGGTTCTGTGTAAAACCTTCATGGTGATGAAGTCGCTGAGTTTCCAATACTCGCCGAACTTTCTCAATATCAAAAGTCGGCTGGAAGGAGTTATCAGTATCCTTAAAGATCCGATAGCCAAATAGGACTGTCGCGATCAACTCGGACTGACGATTATACATATCGGTATGCGCAGGGTCACCAACTTGCCCTAAAAAGCCCGCGTACTTCTCCGCCAAGCCTGTTCTTTCTGCGAAGTCAAAGCCCCACATATGATCAAATGAGTCATGTACTATGAGGGACAATTTCGAATCATGAAGACCATTGATAGTCGCGCGCTTATCATTCTTGAATAACTCCAAGAGGGGAAGACGCCGCCTATAATCCTCTCGCGGCGCATACTCTGCAAATGCCCTTAAATCATCCATCAGCCCTTCATCCAACTCGATCGTGAGGCCCGACTCACGGACTTTTTCGAGAGTACGTTCCGTCTCTGTATGCCCTACCTCATTCGCATCAATCCTCTGTATAGTCTCAAACCGCTCATCGGGATCAAAGCTCGTAATATCGAGGTGCTGAATATCATTATGAAGCGCAGCAAAAGAAGCGAAATCTAATCCCCTCAGTGGCAGAACTTGATCTTGTACCGATGGTGACAATTGTCGGTACCGCTCCCATGCGGCTTCAGTATCACTATAGATAGATAGGATACGCGCCAGCTTTAGCGCCAGCTGACGATCAATATTTGCAAGCATTGGGTGTTCGCGAATTCGATCGATCGCAGCTGAAAGACGCGTATACCGCTCGCCCTCAAGATCCCCCTGTATTCCTTCGCCAGCTGCGGATCGAGCCGATTCGGATAGGTAATCCGACCATGGTCTATTTTCCATATATCTTATGCTAACACATAGGATACAGAACTACTTCTTGGCTACAGCTACTGCATAGATTGGACCCGAGCCCGCGCGCTTGATCGTCTTGGCGCATTCCGTAACCGTCGCACCAGTTGTAATCACGTCATCAATCAATAAAATCCGCTGCCCGTGTATCACTTCCAGGTTCTTTGCTTCGAAGTTATCTTTCACCTGGCGCCATCGGGCCTGCTTACCTGCTCCAACTTGAGGAATATGACGCGTGCGCTCCAAGAGCTCGACATATGGCTTGCGAGTGATTCGGGACAGCTCACGAGCGATAAGCTGTGGCGCGACATATCCGCGTTGACGTTTGCGCTGCGGCGTATCGGGCACGAAGGTAATGATGTCATAAAACGACAGGGGAGTTGCCTTAATGGCCGCTGCGATCGATCGTGCAACATCCTCACGCCCCTCATATTTAAATCCATACACTACCGTTTCCGCAGAGACATCAAGCCGCCACAAAGGAGTACAGCGCCGCAAGGGAGTACGCCATTGGCAGCGTGCACAAATGCGTTCATCGTGTGTCACGGCATTACACAGATAACACGAACTCGTGCGTTTCGTCAGGCTGTGATTCTGACAATCTACACACACGCCACTCCCCTCATCGTTGCACAAAATACAACGGTCTGGAGCAATTAATCTGGTGAAAAGCTTCAACATCTTGATTATTATCTGAAAACCTGGCTATAATACGTGCTAAGGCCGGTGATAGTAAAGGATAAGGAGTTTTGCATATGGCACGACGGAACAACCCAGACGAAGAAATCTTGCAAGACGAATTTCTCGATGATACCGCCAACACGTCAGATGACTGGATGGGGGAACAAGAACTCGAGGAGTTCGAAGGGCAGTTAGCAGTTGATGTATACCAGACTAAGGATTCGGTGGTCGTAAAGGCCCCAATCGCTGGTGTGCGTCCAGATGATATCGATATCGCAATTAGCGAGGATGTGATGACCATTCGTGGTGATCGCAAGGAAGAAACAGTAGTAGAAAAAGAGCACTATTATGTGCAGGAGTGCTTCTGGGGCAGCTTCTCACGCTCGATTATTCTACCTACCTCAACTATTGCAGAGAAGGCGCAAGCCACGCTCAAGGATGGTGTACTGACGGTCGTAGTACCAAAGGTAGTCCAGGAAGATAAGATCAAGAAGATCAAAGTAAAGCCAATCGGCAGCTAAACTGTCCTCAGACTTTACGAGATATTAAAAAGAGCCGCACTGAGCGGCCTTTTTAATAGATAGACATCTTATTCGGTATTCTAGAGAAATTGACCGAGCACGAAGTTTACAATCGCGTAGGCGAGTAACGAGACAACCAATCCGATAGCCGCATAGAGAATGGTATCCTTCGCAGCAGCGGTGTTCTTTGGGTCACCACCAGAGAGTACGTAGCGCAGGCCGCCAACGACGATAACGATCACTGAAGCCACACCAACGATCCACAGGAGCGTGTTTACTGTCGTACGCACACCACCTTGTACAGTTAGGCCATTACCAGTATCACCACACGATGCACCGCCACGAATGTCGATGTCAGTGCAAGCCGCATGAGCTGATCGAATTAGGGTCGAGGGGAGCGAAGCGAGCGTTAAAGCGAGCGTGGCACCCTTATAGACAAGAGGGCTTTGTGATAATTTCATACTGTCTCCTTATAATGATTAGCTAAACTGACCGAGGACGAAGTTTACGATCGCAAACGCCAGCAATGATACGACTAGACCGATCGCTGCATACATAATGGTATCCTTCGCAGCGGCAGTGTTCTTTGGGTCACCACCAGAGAGCACGTAGCGCAGGCCACCAACGACGATAACGATTACCGCGGATATACCGGTGATATAGAGAAGGATGTTTATAGAGCGCTTCACTCCGTCCTGGACGGTTATGGGGCTAGACCCACAATTGATGCCCCCGGTGAGTCCAGCACCTGGATCACCGCATGCAGCGTGGGCGATTTGTGGAACCATAAATGCTAATAGCGCCATTGCTAGGATAATTACTGGTATAAAATACTTTTTCTTCATATCAGTATTGTACTGGAAGCATAGGCCAAAAGAAAATGCATAACAAAAATCCCCTGCGAACAGGGGATTAATGATTTTCGAAAGTCTGTACTTAGGAGAACTGACCGAGTACAAAGTTTACGATCGCGTAGGCTAGAAGAGCAACTACAATACCAATAACGGCATAGAGGATGGTGTCCTTAGCGGCCGTAACACTCTGGTTATTACCACCAGAGAAGATATAGCGGAAGCCACCGATCACAAGCATAATCACAGCAACGACACCAATCGCGAAGAGCATAGTGTTTGTAATGACCTGAATCTGGCTGACTAGGTCAGTCTGCTGCTCAGCTGTCTTCGCCTGATCAGCTCCGTCCTGGATGCCTCCTACTGCAGCGTGTGCGGTTCCAGCAAGTGTAGTAATGGCGATAGTATTACCTGTTAGAGTTAGAGCGCCTTTTCTCAGTAAATCTTGAGCCTTGGTCATGAGTTTGGTTTATCTCCTAATAATTGCTTGATATGTGACGCCAGAAAAGACTAACGCCTTTGCAATTATTCTACGGCAGCAGTCAACTATTATCAATATAGTTATTACGCTTATGCCTAAGGAGCTAGCGTAGGAAGCTATTTACAAATGAGATACCGGTACCTGCAACTAGAGCTATGACCAGCCCAACCGATGCATAGAGAATGGCATCCTTAGCAGACTTTGTCTTACCAGAGTCGCCAGTAGAGTAGATGTACATCATCCCCGAGATAATGATCACGATAACAGCCGAGATACCAATTACCCAAGTGAATATCGAGAGACCGTTTGTAATAACCCCTGATACATTATTGCAGATCCCGGTCTGCGTGAAGGAGTTTGACCCCGAGCTAGTCACGCTCTGCTGACATGCATTAAGTGCTTTTGAGCCAACAAAGAAATCTACTATGGCACGAGCCATGATCGAGATGGCGAACCCTATCGCCGTATAGATGATAGAAAAAAGCGCCTTCTTTGTTTTGTCTGGCCTACCGAGTGAGGTGACGTATGCAAAGCCAGAGTAGGTGATCATTACCACTCCTACTACACCGACTACATACATTAGAAATACTAAAACATTATCGAGGAGTGCACCTAGTGTTGTGGGGCCATTACTTAAAATACCGGGAAGTGAGAACATATGCTTATGGTTGTCCTGTAAATACTTGCTTGACGATCGAGAATACGAGCGGAAAACCTATGGCTATACCAAGGCCGGCAGCAGCGTAGGTAATGATCTTGATCGCCTTATTTATACCCTGCGGATTTCCAGCTGAGGTCATGAGTCCTATACCACCTACGATGATAAATACGATCGACATAAATCCAGCTATGTACTGTATGTAGGTAAGCGCCGCTGAAATCAAATCGTAAATCGTATTTGTAGTGAAGTTATCTACCGATACTCCGAGGAAAGAAGTTGTACCATATACGCCGATTAGTTCGAGGAAGATACGACCACCCCAGATGAATCCAAGACTCATAAGCACAAGTGATAGTCGTTTCTTTGCATTTTTGATCGACTCAGGAGACGCCCCACCGAAGGTAATAGCAAGGCTCGTAGAGGCCACCATAATCCCAAAGATACCGATAGCAATAATCGACAGCCAGTTCACCATACTCTGTATAAGCACCTGTATAGCATTTTGTGATGGATTAGCTCCTGGTAGATTACACATAGTATCGACAAACCCACCTGTACTAATCGCATTTACCTCAGCGCTCTTGAGCTCGGCGCAGGTAAGTGCGCCTCTATTGTTTATAGCGCCGCTTCCAGTAGAGGGAGTTGCAGTTGCGGCAGGCGTAGCACCTCCTTTGGCAGCAGGGTTGTCGCAATAGGCGGGGCGCTGGCCAACCCTATCGGCACAAGCCGGGTCAGGTGTTGGATTACAATACGCAGGTCTTTCTCCAACCCTATCGGCACAAGCCGGATCGGGTGTTGTCTCGGCCCGTGTCGGCTGACCCAACATCACTACAGCAAACATGGCGAATACTAGTAAAATAATCAGTCTTTGTGCTAATTGTTTGTACATCATAATTAATACCTACTATACCGCCTAGGCTATGAGCATCGCAAACACCACCCAGCAAGAAATGCAAAAAAAAGATACTTCGTATAGAATATGAATATACTTATGATATCTCTCCTCAGAAAAAGTTTTGTTTATTGCGCGGCCATACTCCTTGGTATATTTGCGTTAAACTTAATTACTATCCGGCCCGCTCATGCCTGGACTCCCTCTAATGAATGGGCTAAGGGTCAGGATGGGGCAGACTGCGACTGGAAGAACGCTTCGCTCATAGTTTGTGACCAGGACTCTGCTTTCTATTACGACCTGGATGCAACGGTAGCAGCTGGCTATATTATCTTCTCAATGCCTCCGGACTCTGGTGATTACGATGGATATAACACTATCGACGATGGATCCGAGAAAAAAAAGTGGTACCTTCACCTACAAGACGGCACTTCAGGTTCTGGTTATATCAGTAGTTCAGCTGACGCGAACAGACAAGACAAGGGCTATATAGTAGATTCAATCACTAGCGATAATGAGGGCGGCGATAATATGCTTCTTGCGACCGGTAATGCGCCAACCACCGAGCCTACGGGAGATTACGTCGCAAAAGGAGCTACAGATACAAAGGAGCCCGGGAGCTTCAAGGAAAATGCAGACGTACATAAATATGAAAATGTCTTCGCATATGAAGTCTGCGGGCTATACTCTGCTCAGAAAAAGCACTGCTACGACTTATCGAAGGGTGTTTCAGGTGATTATGCATATCGAGATCTAGCTGCGGACACGTATAAGAATCTTAAAGAAATCAACCAAGCTATATTCGACTATAAAAACTCGCGAGACAAGTGTAGCGATGATGGGGGGTCATTAAGCTTTATTTTTTGTCCACTCCTTCAATATACGCGAGATGCAGTACAGAAACTTATTGGTGGAGACGGCAGCGGACGTGGTTTTATTATCGAGTTACTTACCGTCTCACCTCTCTCGCAGACCGGCTCCAATAAAGCGCTCTATGACATCTGGAAGGCTTTTCGTGATGTTGCGCTCGGTCTCTTTATATTGATTTTCATGATCATCATCTTTGGTAATGGACTTGGGATAGAAGCATATACGATCAAGCGCGCCTTGCCGCGCCTTGCGTTTGGAGCGTTATTTACATTCGCGTCCTTCTACATCCTACAAACACTTATAGACATCACAAACCTACTAGGTAATGCTATTCCCGCTCTACTTACGCAGATTACCGCCAACTCAAATATATCAGGCTATAATATCGACCTCTCAGGTGGCCTGCAGGGAGTAGGCATCATACTTATGATAGTCTTCGCTTTACTTGCGCTCATCGCTGTACTTGTCGGCATCGCGGGACTCATTGCTCGTCAGCTCATCATCTTCATGCTCGTACTCTCAGCGCCATTCGCGTTTGTTATGTGGGTTTTACCAAATACTGAGAATCTCTTTAAGAAGTGGTGGAGTAACCTAATCCGCGTACTCTTCATGTTTCCAATGATAACCGGCATGATTGCCATGTCTTTGGTCTTCCAGGCAACAACATCCACATCTAGCTCAAATGTCGTAAAGCTCGCCGGAACCCTCGCCCCACTCGTTGCACTCATGATGATACCGAAATCCTTTAAGTGGGGTGGTGAGGCGTTTGCTGCTGCGTCTGGCTTTGCCGCAGGATGGGCAACAAAGGCTAACGCAAAAGTTAAAAGTACTGCAACTAATGCAGGCAAAAGCATTGCAACCAGCCCAGCTAAGCGCATTGCGGCTAGTGATGCTGCGCAAAGATTCGGTATGACTATGGCATCGACACGCGGTGTGCGTGCTCTCGGCGGAAAAACTATGCAACGCAAGTTGGCGGGGGTTAAGTCAGCTCGAATTAGTGAAGCAGCAAAGCTCACGGAAAATATGTCGGGCGCACAACTGGCGACTCTAGCTAATAACGGTAATTATCAAGAAAAGATAGCCGCAATCGGACAGCTCGCAAAAATGGGGGATCGAGGAGCCCTAATAAAGCTAGCGCAGGCAAGTGGATCAACGGGTGCTGCCTATACAGCTGCAAGTGCTAAATTTGCGGGTGATTGGGGTAAAAATGTAGATCTAAGACGTATTGGGGGCTCTTACTCAAATATGAGTGGTTTATCAGATGATCAGCTAGCCCAACTTTCGCCCGATGCGTTTAAGCATAATATTGCTGAGGGACGAATTACTGACGCTCAACTTCGAAGTCTTGCCGGCAACGATCGTGCAAAAAATGTTATGTCACAGGATGCGCGTAAGACATTAGAAACCTATATTAATGCTCCTGCAGGCCCAGTTATGCCAGGTAGCCCCGGAGCAACAACACTCCAGGGCTCAGCTACCACAACAACCGGGCAGGCAGCGGTCGTACACGAGATAAAATCCGATCCAAAATTCAACCCCTCGAATTTAAGCACACCTCAATACCGCCCATTCACCAAGAAAAATGGTGACACAGAGAGTCGCGGGTCACATATGGGTGAGCGAGGCGTACAATAAAAGCGGATGGCTCAATATAAAGTCCCCCAAAACGTAGAGTCAGAAGACAAACTCCTCGGCCCGCTGTCGATGAAGCAGTTTATCTATGCAGTTATCGGACTAGCATGGGGTGGGCTATGGTATATGATCTTGCGCGCTGGTGGAGCTGCCGGTCTCGTTATGGCGATCTTCGTCATCCTCCCAGTCTCAGGCTTCATGTTTCTCTTGGCCTTCGGTCGGCGCGAAGAACAAAGCTTCGAGAATTAT
>CAZTHB010000003.1:0-14008 GCA_964613485.1 uncultured Candidatus Saccharibacteria bacterium | reverse complement strand
GAATCACTCCAAACTCCCGCACAACCCTCCCAGCCTGGTTTGAGTGATGATATACTTAAAAAGGTTATGGATACCACTGATCTCTCGGTGGCCCAGGTTGCGCAAGCAGCAAACCGCGGCCAACTACAGGCCGGCCAAAGTGTGAGCTTCCGCTAAACACCTGATCCTCACGAGCATAAGACAAACTCTTCCTAGAACAAAACCGCAAAATAATACCAAGATAGAAACAACGATACTATATCCGATTGTTTCTTTTTGTTATGATGATATATTCGTCGCTTGTGAGGTGAGGTGCCTTTCGAGCAATATGACGTCCATAAACGAAGTGAGGGAATGTAAACCAACCTATGGCAGATCCTGTACAGCAAGCGCCAGTATCGGCACAAGAAGCCGAATATCAAAAATCAATCACACCCCCGACCGAGGTGAAGGACCAGCGTATGAGTACGCAGAATCACCTGATGTTTACCGAGATAAAAGACGGTATTGTCGTGATGCGCGATGGCTCGCTACGTATGATTGTGCTCGCTAGTGCGCTCAACTTCGACCTCAAGAGCCAGCAAGAACAGGATTCGATCGAATTTGCCTACCAGGGCTTTCTCAACGGCCTACACTTCCCAATCCAAATCGTCATCCGCAGCCGTAAGCTCGAACTCGACAACTATATCGAAAAGCTAGAGGTCCTACAGGCAAGCGAGGAGAACCCCCTCATTTCCGGCCTCATGGAAGATTATATTTACAACATTCAGGGCCTACTCGAGCAGGTCAACATCATGAATAAAGAATTCTACATTGTTGTGCCGTATTACATCGAAGGCTCCACTCAGAAGAAAGACAATGCTGGCGTAAAATTTGCCTCGCTCTTCAAGAGTAATACTGACCAAGTACAAACTACCGAGATCTTTGAGCAACGCAAACGCGACCTCACACAGCGCACAAACCTCGTTGCGCAAGGACTGGGCCAAATGGGCATCCGTGCCGCAGTACTGAGTACGCAAGAGATCATCGAGCTGTTTTACTCGAGCTATAATCAAGAAGAGGCAATTTCTCAAAACCTCACCGACATCGACCAGATCACTACACCAATCGTCCAGCGTGGGAATCCTATGCCGCAGCCACCCGCGCCGCAGCAGAATCCACAGGCACCGCCGCAAAATCCACTCATGGGAGGCGGTCAGTAGTATGGCAAAGCAACAAGTAGACCCGCAAGCTATCGAGCAGCAGGAAGCCGATCGAGTATACCGTGAAGGCATCTTAAGCCTCCGCGACATCATTGCGCCGAGTTCGTTTACTATCGAGAATAATTACCTCATTATTGGTACGCGTTACGTACGCACGCTCTTCGTCTATGGTTACCCACGTTCACTCTTCACGGGCTGGCTAAGTCCGATTATTAACCTGGACGAAGTAATAGATATTTCAATCAATATAATGCCAGTCGAGAGTAAGGTTGTCCTCGAAAACCTGAAGAAAAAAGTAGGACAGCTCGAAGCCAGCTATCAGATCAATGCAGAAAAGGGTCGCGTACGTGATCCAGGACTTGAAGCAGCTCTGACCGACGCAGAAGAGCTTCGTGATCAGCTGCAAGTAGGAGAGGAACGCTTCTTCCGCTTCGGACTCTACTTCACCATCTACGGAAAAGACCTCGAGGAACTTGACCTCGTACAGCGAAAGATCGAATCTATCCTCGGTACCAGCCTCATCTACACCAAGCCTGCTAGTGTACAGATGGAACAGGGCTTTAATTCCACGCTGCCAATCGGCACCGATCAACTGGGCATATACCGAAATATGAACACCGGCTCACTGTCGACCAGTTTCCCATTCACCACCGCCGAGCTGTCACGCAATGAAGGAATTCTCTATGGCCTCAATCGACATAATAATGGCCTTGTACTCTTCGATCGCTTTAGTCTCGAAAATGCCAATATGGTGGTCTTCGCAAAATCTGGAGCTGGTAAGAGCTTCACAGTAAAGCTCGAGTGCTTGCGTTCACTCATGATGGGTACTGAGGTTATTATTGTTGACCCTGAAAACGAGTACAAAACACTCTGCGATGCTGTAGGTGGTAGCTTTGTGAAACTGTCATTGACGAGCAATACACACATAAATCCATTTGACCTACCGAAGATTGTCGACCCAGAGGAAGCAGATAACGCACTGCGCGCAAACATCATCATGCTCGAGGCACTCATCCGCGTCATGTTTAATGGTCAGCTGAGTGATGGTGAGATGGGGGACCTCGATACTGCCATCATCCAGACGTACGCCAACAAGGGGATCACAAACGATCCGCTCACCCACAATGCCGAGCCTCCAGTAATGAATGATCTTTATAACACGCTCATTCAGATGGGGAACTATGGATCGGGTACCGGGCCACAGATTGCCGCGCGTTTGCGACGCTTCACCGAGGGATCGTTCTCAGGCATCTTCTCGCAGCAATCAAACGTCAACCTCGATAATCGTATGGTTGTATTTAACATCCGCGACCTAGAAGACGAGCTTCGACCTGTCGGCATGTTTATTGCACTCAACTACATATGGAACCGCATTAAAACTGATCGCAAAAAACGCATCCTCGCCGTGGACGAAGCCTGGCAGCTCATGCAATATCCAGACTCGGCACAATTCCTTTTCTCAATTGCAAAACGTTGTCGTAAATATTTCACCGGCCTAACCACAATCACGCAGGACGTTGAGGACTTCTTGCAAAATCGCCTTGGCCGCGCAGTTGTAAACAACAGCTCATTACAGCTCCTCCTCAAGCAAAACCCTGCAGCAGTTGACGTCATTTCACAAACCTTTAAGCTTACGAGTGAGGAGTCTGCTCGCTTAAGCCAATTCCCGGTTGGTGAGGGATTATTCTTTGCCGGACTGAACCACGTCATCATTCGTATACTTGCAAGCCCAATGGAAGAACAGCTCATTACAACCAACCCGCATGACATTCTCGAACGGCGCATGCAAGAGCAGAATAACCAGGTAGAAGCCGAGGGCGCGAAGGTGATAAATAACTATGGCGAGGGAGCTCCGGGAGCAGCGCCTGCAGCCGCACAACCACAAATTGACCCTAATCCGCCCGTAGCAACACCAGAGACACCATCACCTGCGACTGAAGCGCCCGTGTTAGCGGGAGCAGCAGAAATGCAGCCCGATCAAGAGTATGCCACTCCATTACTAGGGGATGAGGTGGAATAGAGATGGGGCGCATGAGACGATCGCATGTAATACCTTCTGTCGCCGAACATCTTGAGACATCATTCAAGCGATATAGAGATATTGAGTTTGGGCAAAAGCCAGAACAATCAGGAAGCCTGGCCGACAAAGTCTCCCATGACGAGCCTGGCGCTATAAGCCCTGCACAAAAAAAACAAGCAACAAGTATTCCTGGAGCAACCCAAAACCCTACAACTCAACAGCCGAACACAGCCAAGACTATGCAGTCAGCAAAATCCTCAAGTGGCAGCTCGCTCATGAAGGGAGCGTCCAATGCTCGCGATCTACAGCAAAAGGGTGCATCGCAATTCGCAAAAGATAAAACAAAAGAAAAGGTAAAACAAAAAACTGAAGATAAGGCCCAAAAGGCCTTTGAGAAAATGGCTTCTAAAGCCGGCCCATGGGGAAGAGCTGCTGCGATAGCCTCAAAGCTCAGTCGCGCCGTAGGTGTTAAGCCATGGCAGATCGTATTGTTCCTTGGTACATTCCAGATGTTTATTTTTGTAATTCCTTTTATACTGATCATTTTCTTCTGGGAGCACCCTGCACAAGCACTTCTACTTGGTATCAAGACCGTAGGTAATACCCTAGGATTCGGCATGAATACCGTGATCGAGAACGGCGGAGCAAGTAAACTAGCCTATGAGGTACCGACAAGCTCTGGTAATTCAGCGCAGGCTGCGACCGGTACATACAACCCTAGCTCGATGCCTGCCGCCGGCACATATGCCTACAAACTATCTAAGATCGATTGGGAAAAGTCTAAGTTTCAAACTCTCTCAAACTACTCCGCTTGTAATGTAGTTACGCAAGAAGTCGTAGCGCCTGACGGCACTAAGAGGAGTGTAGTAACACGGGTTGAACTAAAAGATAACCCCGGCCAAGACCTACAAGGAATCGCACGAGCTAATTGTCTCGATAATGTTTATCCGATCTTCAACACGATCATGCGCTCAAAATTCGTGCGCGAGGGGGTAAATAAAGCAGTTGGGGTGAGATATGCGTATGCCGCGCCAGAAGGAGCCTCAGAGCTTTCTGGTAAATCTGATATCGAGGTATCAAATATCTTACGTAACAAGTCACTCTCGAGAATATGGGAGCGAAGTGGGGAGGGTGTCACTGGCTTTACTGCAGAGAGAAAGGCTTCTCTTAACCCTAATCAGTTATGCCAGAAGGATGATAGGCAGTGCTTCGAAAACATCTTTAGTTTCTTTTACACAGAGCAAGAAGTAAAAAATGAAGGGGTTCGCGACTGTGCAAATACATTTGATTTCACGGATCCTAAGACTTTCGATAAAGCCGTTAACAAAGCTAAGCATGATCTTGAATGCGGTGTTGATCCAGAAACAATTAAGTTTATGTACACCCTTCCGAACGAAACTGACCTAGATTCGACCGACCCCTCTAAAGTATTCGTCGCTAAATACACTTCTGTACGCGCGATGTGCGAAATATATACACGCACTCAGAAGGATGAAGATGCTGCTATCGAGAGGTATAAGCAGGTAGTTGAATCTCGAGTACAGTCAGAGGCCGTGTCAGCATTTCAAGCTCAAACATATGCGAGCACAAATCGATCAAGATTCCTTAATATAGGTGAGTTGAAGGGCGACTCTTATAAGGTACTTGGGATGGGAAATGCTCAAGAGTATAAACGCGACGTAATTCAAGAGAAGCAAGGAATCGCTCTTGATTCTGATGCCGCATCGAGAGTGCTTGGCCTCCCTAATAACTCAAAAAGAAGCGGCATTCTCTATAACGATAAGGCGGTTACTGCCGCCCAGGAAGTAATTGATATCCTTGGATCAACCCCCATATGTACATCTGTACTGAATGACGAGAACTTTAGTCGAGTATTAGAATCGATCAAAAATCCGCTTGTCGGAAATATCTTGGTTGCAGCATATGGCGCTAGTATTAATCCATTTTATGACTCATATTTCCCCAAATATCAGCGAGCAATTGCTACTCTAGACTTTTATTCGCAGGATAATAAAGGTAAGAAGCTAGATATAAAAGAGGCTGCCAAGAAGGTTACTATCGAAGATCTATTTACTCGTCTGGCTCGCATAGAATCAAACGTATCTACGTCAGGCATCGAGCAGGGCACACAAAACTTCAACCGTATGAGCATAGGCATGAAAGCATACAAAAACGCCCTATCAACTACTATGGGTGGTTCTTTCCTGGACGCTAATCGAGCAGTCGCACAAGAACAACTCGACAATCAGTTTGCTCTATATAATGACTCCGTACGGGGAGTAGCATGGCGACTCTTCGATGGTAAGAATCCTCGATCTGTTTCAAGCCGGATAGGTGTTGCTTTTGTCGATAAACCTAAGAATATCGTCGGAAATATCGTCGGTGTATTAGGTGACCTCTTTAGCCCTGCTAAGAACTTAATTGGCAGTAAGGCCTCTCTGGCTTATAGCCTTACAGGGAAGAGTAATGTTGCACAAGCTGCGGAAAGCTACGAAATAAATGGACTCCGCATAGACCCCGCTGCAATACCTGAGGGCTTCAAGGATCTAGATCCACTTCAGGCTGCCAGTACAGTTGAAAAGCTTAAGCAAAATAGTTTTCCTGCACAAATACTGTTTACGCAATGGGATCTTTGCTTTAAGGAATACATCCCGAGTCGATTCCACCTTCTCTATCCAAAGCCCGAAAAAGCTGACCTCTACAATAACTATTGCCGTGAGTTATTCGACATTACTGCACCGAATAGACTTACAGAAGGCGAGAAGAGCTTTATAGGACCACTGGCAAACAGCACCTCCACTTTTACACCCGGCGCAAGCGACCGCAGGCTACTTTCGTTCATTTACCGCGCATACCACTTCTATAATTT
This sequence comes from uncultured Candidatus Saccharibacteria bacterium, assembly GCA_964613485.1. GTDB lineage: Bacteria > Patescibacteriota > Saccharimonadia > CAILAD01 > JADZGC01. The sequence goes on along the minus strand of CAZTHB010000003.1, from coordinate 7,938 downwards.
ACAAGCTGATGCCCTTACCTATCTGTCGAATCCAACTAAGGAAGATGAGTCTTATAATGCAAGCTCCTCCCTGCAGAGCCCTACATCGTTTACACCGCAAGGTCCAGTAGCGCCCATCGGCGGTGCAGGTGACACCTCTAGCCTCACTTGCCCACCCGGTACGAATGATAAAGGTATTGCCACAAAATATGGTCCTGGAAAAGTACCTCAGCATCAAATCCGTCTCTGTGAGGTTGGTGGCATCACAGTGAATGTTTCGATCGTAGCAAACCTAAAGCTCTTACTAGAAGCAGCGAGTGCAGCCGGCATTAAGCTCGGAGGTAGTGGATTCCGTTCCTACGACGAACAGGTATTCTTGAGAGATAAAAACTGCAACGGCTCAGTCTGTAGTCCACCAACAGCGTTACCTGGGAATTCAAACCACGAGAATGGTGAGGCGATAGACTTCAATCAAACAGACGTATCTCCTTTTTCGAGCGGGAGCGGATTCACTTGGATGAAACAAAATGCTGCTCGTTTTGGTCTTAAGAACCTGAAGAGCGAACCATGGCACTGGTCAGTAACAGGAAACTAATATGAATATCGATAATTTTTTTCTACACATCACGAAGCGCATATCTCTAGCTATCTCGATTTGTCTCGTAATCGTCAGCCCTGTACTTGCCATTAGCGATCAACGCGAAAACATAGAGCGCTACCCATTTTATGACGAAAGTGCGGAAGTAGGCTGCGCGATACAGAGCAGTGGTGGAGCAGATGGTAAGACGTCGCTGTATTTTATAGGTGATTCGATAGGTGAAGGAATGGTAACTGCAGGTTTAGAGACCACATTGAGTGCAAAAAACATTACAGCAAATATTAATGTTGACCCCGGTAGGTCAATTACTGGAAAGGGGTTGACTGAGAAAACATCTGGCATAGAAGCAATACAGGCAGATATCGATATTATTCAAGGATCAGATATAGTAGCCATAGAACTTGGCACAAACACAGAGCCCGATTTCGCTACGAATCTACAAAACATCGTCAACATTATTAATGGCGCAAACCCAGACGTAACAATCTACTTCATGGATGTAGGGGTATCTGAAGAAAAAGCTGCGCTTGTAAATGGGGCGCAAACAAATTCAGCCATATATGATCAGGCTTCAAAAGAAGGCACGAATGTTATTAGTCGCTTCAATCTACACTACCCCAATGGTGACGCAAAAATATATACCGGCCTAGGAAATCCTGCGGTTGGCTTTGCGAGCGATGGAATACATGAGGAACCTGCAGGTTACCAGGCTTTGTCTGACTTGTTCGCAGCTACTATCGGACTAAGTCTCTCGACGTCATCCTCAAGTTGTACGTGCCCAACGAGTAGTGTAATCCCTGCGGACACCACACTGACCGGGGATAATAACAAGCAAATTGCGCTCAACTACTTTATAAGTAAGGGCTTTACACCCCAACAATCTGCCGGCATCCTTGGAAACCTAATGGCCGAGTCAGGAGTAAATCCTAAGCGAGTCCAGAGCACCCCTACTCCGTCTGGGGACAGAGATACTATTACTGTAGATAATAAGACTGGCTACGGTATAGCCCAGTGGACGTCCAGGGGTCGCCAGCAAGGCTTAGTTGATTTTGCAAATAGTCGAGGAATGACGATCCAGGGTGACATCGGGCTGCAGCTCGACTACCTAATGAAGGAACTGACCGGTGGTTATCGTAGCGTATATGACGCGATCCTCCGCGCCCCAGACCTTAGATCAGCATCTGATGTCTTTATGACGAAATTCGAAAGACCCGCAGATCAAAGTGAAGGAGCAAAACAGAAACGAGCATCTTTTGGACAGCAGATACTTGACCTCTACGGAGGTGGTGTCGGAGGCGCCACTCCTTTACCCGCAAATATTAATTGTAGTCCAACATCCACTACGCCTGTTGCAGGTGGGATATCAGGGTCATTCGTAGGTTTCCCGCTTCAAACCACCAAAGCACGAATGACTCAGTTAAACGGAGGTCAGTTTAAGAATGGCATCATGAGTCAAGGTGGACATCCATATGCTGCACACGACATCATGGCAGACCCAGGTACTCCCGTATTGGCTATCCTTGCTGGTAGAGTAGTTGGTGTTAGTACTGATAAGTGCCCAGGGAGATTAATATCAGTCTATAACGATCAAATTGGTGTGACGGTAGCATACCTACATCTCTCGATAGCGAATACTATCGTAAAAGTAGGTGACACGATTACCGAAGGCCAGATTATTGGTTATGTTGGTGTTCCGAGTGAAGGCTGTGGCACGCCCCATCTACATATAGACGCAAATACCACGAATAGACGGATTGGCTGTAAGCGAGAAAGCTGCCCTGCAGCAAATCAAGCTCTCTTCCAGGCTGGGAGCGATAAGATACAGCTACCCAAGGGTCTTTACGATAGCTACATGAAATTACCATAAGGATTGGAGGATAGATAATGCAACTAGATACTGCTCAGACGCGCAGACTTATACTCTTGGGGGTATTCACTCTCGTTGTCATTATTGGTGTTGCGCTCTACTATAATCTACGTTTCCACGCAATAAGGATAACACCCGACATTAATCGCTTCCCAAACACTCTCGGAACCATGCGACTAACCTTTAACGAAGACCTGGACAGCGAGGCTATCAATAAGTCTTTCTTGAAAGAAAATAAATCAATTGCAGAAGTAGATTTCGATAGTCAGATAAAATTAACTGCTGATGGCAGGCAGATCAAAATAGATTTTAGTACTATCCCAAAAACAGGTAACTACAAACTTACATTGCGTAATATTAGATCCACAAAAGGGAATATCTTTAGTGAGGTCTTTACCTTACGCATGAAAGATGTTGGATATAATCAGATGTCTGACGAGGAGAAGAGGCTTTATGATGAGTACTCACTCGAAGGGGAAACTACTCCAGAAGATCCAATAGTTAAGGTCCTACCATACGAAACAAGCACGTATAAAATGTCGTATGTTTTTCCACCAGAAAATATGGAGCTTCCTGCAACTATAACGATAACAATGAAATTCTTCGAGCCTGGCGATAATGCAATGCCGGCTACAGCAGTCGAAATGACAGACTATCGAAATATGATACGTCAATATCGCACCGAGGCGCTCAAATATCTCAAAGATAAACAGATTGACATCACGAAGTACGTACTCCAGTACTCTGAGATTGAGCTTCGAAGTGAATTTCCTGTTGGGTATGTGCCTCAACAGGAAGATCCTGAGACTATCAGCCAGTAACTCGCACTGTCACCCGCATGATCTCGCGCCCGGTCATCTTCCTAAGTGTACGCTCAATCTGAATATGGCGTAAGCGAATCTCACTTGCTTCAGTCGAAGTCCCGACCGTTACGCCTACTACATTATTCTTATACCGAACCGTCTCAACTTCCACATGGGCTTGCTTGAGAATAACTTTGCGGACTTGTTCAAAGAAACCCATCAGATCGTCGTGCTGCTCGAAGTTCTTATATGCCATCGCATCACCAAGTCGCTCAAAGCTCATATTGTCCTCCTTGTAAGATCTAAGGTCTGAGCAGGTAGATCAAGCCGCTTATCTATATCAGTGGTCGTGATAATGGTCTGCACATCACGCAACACATCTACGAGTAAGTGGCGCCTAGACTCATCAAGCTCACTGAATACGTCATCAAGTAAAAGAATAGGGGTAATTCCATCGCGCTGCTCCTGTATGTACTGCACTTCACATAACTTGAGCGCCAAAAGCGCCGTCCTATTTTCACCACGTGAGGCTGTGTCATGAAAGAGTCCGCCATCACGATACACCTGCCAGTCTTCACGATGTGGGCCCACGGTAGTCGTACCGACTAGTATGTCACGCTCGTGTGCGCCATGTAGCTTACGTAGCATATCGCTAGAGCGCTCTAAGTACTGAATCGTAAGCTCTGCGTTATCTCCGGCTATATGCTCTTCATAGGTGCGTAGTTGCGGCTCCAGCCATGCTAGGAGATCACGACGTTGAGTATATATTACCTCTGTAGGTTCTGTGAGTTGAGTATCGAGTATAAATAACTGATCTTCGAGTTGATATATCGAGTTACGCTTATTGCGATACAGTAGGGCATTGCGCTGCTTAATAAGTCTTCTGTATAAGATAAGGGAACGTCGATACTGTTCGCTAGTCTGGGCTAAAACCATATCTAGATAATGTCGGCGCAGAGAAGGGGAGCCGCTCAACAATACGAGGTCGCCAGGCTCAAAAAGTACTACAGGATGAAGTCCAAGTAATGAGTGACGACTAATACCCACTTCATTCCGCAAAAAGCGCTTCTGCCTTCGCGGCTCCGCCCTAAATACTACCGATACCATCTCGTCATCATACTGTGCGTCCACGCGATAGCCGCCCTGATGATCAGTAGTGAGGGCTATATCATCTCCTCGAAATGACTGGCCAGTTGCCGCCACATACACAGCCTCAAGGATATTTGTCTTCCCTGTAGCGTTCGGCCCTAGAATAACCATTACCTGGCCCTCAAGATCCAATGTAAGCTGGTCATACGAGCGAAAATGAGTAAGGTGCAGCCGTTTAAGCATCAGTGGTCTAGCTGCGGAGCGGCATGATTAAATGTAGGCTATGCTGCTGTGCCTTACCCTGCATATCTAGAGGAACGAGCACGCATGGATCAAGCTTTTCGTTGAGCTTAATCTCAACTTGCGGCTCACTATATGCACTGAGAGCATCGAGTAAAAACCGTGCATTAAGTGATATTTCGGTTGGTTCACCCTTCAGCTCGATCGGCACTTCTGAGGTATTCTGACCGACTTGAGCTGCTTCTGCGTAAATCTTCATGAGCCCATCCTCAACTGTGACGCGCACCGTATGGGCGCTCTCGCGCGCAAAGACACCCGCCAATTTCGCGGCAGACATCAACTCATCTCGCCGGCAAACGAGGGTAGTCTTTGAGTCACTAGGGATAATTTGTGCATAGTTTGGAAAGCTTCCTTCTATGAGCCGAGAAATGAGCGTTACATCACCAGAAGTAAATTTGATCTCACTCTCACCCACAACAAGTTCAACATCAGCCTGCTCCTCCGGATTAATCAATCGTATAACTTCTTGTACAGTGCGGATCGGTAAGATCGACTGAAAAGAGGGGAGGTCCTTGAGAACAACCTTTTCCTCAGCCAAACGGTAACTGTCCGTAGCTGCCATGGTTAAGGTTGATTCATCGGTATGTACATAAACTCCTGCAAGTACAGGGCGTGACTCATCAAGAGACGCTGCCTTTGATACGCGTTCCAGTAAGTCTTTGAGTAGTTGTCCTTGGAGTGAAATGGACTGCTTAGCATCCACAGTAGGAATAGCTGGAAATTCTTCACTTGATATTCCTTGCAAACTGGCTTGCGTGTGAGCTGCAGACACCTCAAGCTTATCTCCATCACTTACTAGCTGTAACTTGTCGCTCTGTAATCCTTGCACTACTTCACTTAATAAACGAGCTGGTACTGACGTACTGCCCGGTTGCTCTACCTTGCAGGGAAGTGAGACGGTTAGTGCTATCTCGAGATTTGTGGCTGATAGCGTCAGTGTATTATCTTTTGCATCTAGAAGGATGTTTGCCAAGATCGGTAAACTTGATCGTGATCCTACAACTCTCCCCACCACATTAATGGCTTTTGCAAACTTGTCTTGTGTGAGTGATAGTTTCATTTTTCTACAATTCCCCTTGTTCTTTAATTCTTATATATATTAATGGTAGTGGTGGTATTGGGCTGTGTGGATAGCGGGGATAAGCCCAATAATAGCTTGATTAAATCGAGAGGGTTTGTGGCTGTGGGTGTGGAGAGAGCGAGCATAACTTCGGGGAGAGCGTGAGGAGAGTTTTGTGGGTTATTGGGGAGAGCTGGAAGTGGTTGTGTAAAACTACCTGGTTGTCCGCAGTTCTTCCATAGGTTTTCTACAACTCCTCCACGATTAACCCACAACTTTTTCCGCAGACCTTTCCCCATGTTATCCACAGAACTGTGGACAAAAACCGAACCTCTTTCTCGAGGTAAAGGCATCATGAACTAAAAGCCCTTTCTTGAATTATGCGCTGGCGAACGTCTTGTATATCGCGCAGAATATCATCTTTTTTCGTTACGAGTGACTCGATTTTTTCGTAGCCATACATGATGGTTGTGTGGTCACGTCCACCTAGGTGAGATCCGATCTGAGGGAAGGATAAGTCGAGCTCACTACGGAGGAGATACATAGTTATTTGTCGTGGCATTACGATGTCTTTACTACGCTTTTTCCCAAGAATATCCTCGATACTAACGCCGTAGTAGCGCGCTACTTCCGAGATAACTTGCTTCGGACTCATCTTGCGACTGCGCTGTGTAGCTTGTGTTTTACCAAGCACCTCCTCGACCACCTCGATAGTAGCGGGTAGATTATGTAGCTCACAGTACATAAGTACACGATTAAAACCTCCTTCAAGTTCACGGATATTGGCAGATATCTTCTCGGCAATAGCCTCAGCAACTTCCATCGTAATAGAAAAACGTTTCGTCTCCGCCTTAGATTGAATAATTGCGACACGAGTTTCTAGGTCTGGCGGCTGCATATCGACGACCATGCCCCACTCGAAACGACTGCGAAGGCGCTCTTCAAGCTCGGGGATCTCCTTTGGCGGTCGATCCGAGCAGATGACAATTTGCTTATTAGCTTGGTGGAGACTATTGAATGTATGGAAGAATTCTTCCTGCGTTGTTTCTTTCTTCTTAATAAACTGAATATCATCAACGAAGAGTACATCGACTTCTCGGTACTTATTGGTGAATGCCTCAGACTTGCGGACGGAATCAACAAATGTCTTATAGAATTCTTCGATGGTTATATAGAGTAGTTCGAGATCTGGATTAAGTCGTTTGATCTCACCATACATCGCCCACATAAGGTGAGTTTTACCCACCCCAGCAGGGCCATAGAGAAAGAGTGGATTATAGTTTGTGCCTGGCTTCTCAGCGACGAGCTGGCCGGCTGAGTAGGCGAGACGATTAGACGAACCAACAACGAAGTTTTGGAAGTTATATCTACTGAGGAGGTGATTTTGCTTATCGAAGATATTGGCCTGCGGTTGAGATGATTCACTCTGATCCGATGGATTGCCTTGCGCGAAAAGTGACTCTGGCTGTGAGTGTGCTTTCTTACGCGGGGCCTGTATAACCTTATAGCTGAGCTTGGCGAGCGCAGGGAAGTGTGTATGGAGTAAGTCAATAATTGTCGCCTCGAAGCGAGCCTTAATTTGGGCGCTTGAAAACGGGTTTGGTACAGATAAAGTAGCCTCAGTGCCGTCTGTTGAAATCTGTATTAGCTCAGTTGGCTGAAGAAAAGTCTTAAAGCTATGGCTTGTAACCGATACTTCAAGCTCTCCTAATACGCGCTGCCATACCGAACCCAGGTCTGGGTTTGGCGTGTTCACATTCACCCCCACCTCCTTTGTTACACCTATATTAATACTTATCCACAGGGTTTGCCAAGGCTTTATCCACAGAGTATCCCCAATTTTATGAATATCTGTGGATATGTGGAAAATATAAATGCATCAGGGGGTTGCCAAAACAGGGTATCTACAGGTATAATACGTCGGATATGAAACGAACTCATCAGCCAAAGAAACGCCGCCGACAGCGAGTGCATGGCTTTATGGCACGTATGAAGACCCGAGTTGGTCGAGCCGTCTTAAAGCGCCGCCGACTTAAGGGTCGCGCCCGCGTGGCTATTTAGTTAGGAGGGGAATGCTAGCGCGTCAACAGCGCCTGCGAAATAATCGAGATATTGTCCGCATACTGAAGCGCGGGCAGTCTTGGCGCACTCAACATCTTAAGATTTATACGCTAAAGAGCAGTCTGCAGCAGACAAGGGCGGCAGTAGTAATATCAAAGAAAATCGATAAGCGAGCGGTAGT
>CAZTHB010000002.1:0-59314 GCA_964613485.1 uncultured Candidatus Saccharibacteria bacterium | reverse complement strand
CCCCAATGAAACCAAGGAATAACGACGTCAGCCTGAGCTTTTGCTGCTTTAATTTGATCTTGGATATACGAAACGTCGCTGTTTGAGAGCGTGCCCCATGGCTTGAGGGAGATACGACGGGCACCAGGAGAATCAGCGCCGGGCTCAATGTTCCCTGGAATAGTATTGAAGCTAAGGTGAGTAATCTTAAGCCCGTGAATAGTGGTCGTCCAGGCGTTGGTGTCCTTAGTAGTGCTAACACCAAAATGACCTATGTTGCTCGTGTCGAGGTTCTTAAGCATCTCAACGACCTTCGTAGAACCGCCATTCATGGCATGATTGTTGGCAAGACTTACGCCATCTACACCTGATGCTACGAGTCCATTGAGGGCTTGGCTTGGCGCAGTGAAGACCATCATCCCTGCACCCTCACCATTAGCCTGTCCATCTGCTATGGTGGTTTCTAGATTTGCTACCGTCAGATCAGCCTGCTTGAGGTTTTCGGTGATCTTTTGGTAGGGGTATAAGAACCCATAGCGTTTTGAATAGGTATAAACGTCACGCGCCGGTATGATGTCGCCGACTGCCAGATACGTCCAGGCCTTGGGCTGAGGTTGGTAGGTAGGCGCGAAGGCCTGCGTGAGTTGATCGAGCTGGGGTATTTTTGCTTTATTCCGTGTACGCAGGCCAATGACAGAGGACTCCGAATCTAGTGGTTTGCCAGTTGTGATTGCAACGAGCTTTGGTGCGGCATTAGTGGCCAGTATAGTATCGTCAGTCTGTGGCTGAGTTGTGATAATGATGTCGGCTTGGTCTGGGGGCTGAGTGATAAGGTCTTGCTGTCGAGTTTTGGCGTAGCGTCTTAGTGCGGCAAGAATATCAGCCTGTGTATTTTGCGGTATATCCTCGAGAGCATAACTGAGGCTTGTGCGAGCGACAATATCGTATTCGGCGGTTCCCTGTGCGCTACGATGGGTGATGGTATAGAGGTACAGACCTGAGCCAACAAAGCCACTTAGCAGGATGAAGAATACGACTATGAGCCAGAATCGACGATCCCGCTTAGCTGATGCTTGTTTTGCGGTGCGCTCGAAGCGTGGCTTATTTGGCGGCACGGAGGTGGTCTCTCAAGAGCTTGGGGTGGTTGGTGGTGATGAAGTCGGCGCCGACCGCTATCTCATGATCATAGTCTTCATTGCGCTGGGTCTTTGCCCAGATATTGATCGGTAGATTGAGTGAGCGTAGTTTGCGTATGTAGGCGAGGTCAGTGAAATGGGAAGCGAGGGCAATGCTATCAGCATGCCTGAGGGTGGCGCGTGGTGGTATATGATCTCCGATTGGTCGAAAGGCAAGACATGTCTTTGCAGATGGTTCGATTTGCTTAATGGCTCGCAGAATGAACGGACTAAATGATAAGAATAGACAACGATCGAGTAGGTTATGCTTTTGAATGGTCTGCACGACTGCGTTTGAAAAATATCGCACTCGTGGCTCGTAGAATTTTAGTTCTACGACGTAGCTTGTTGTGCGGCCGAAGATCTGTAGTACCTGATCTAGTGAAGGAGCCCGTTCGTCTGCAAATCCAGGACCAAACCAGCTACCGGCCGAGTGGCGTTGAATTTCGTGTAAGTGTTTGCGGGCTACACGCCCCTTTCCACGGGTCGTACGCTCTAGCTTGTGGTCGTGCATGACAACGAGCTGTTTGTCTCTGGTAAGTTGTATGTCCAGCTCGATAGCATCGGCTCGTTGCTTGATTGCTTCGCGAAAGGCCGCGATAGTGTTTTCCGGTGCATCGCCAGACGCGCCACGATGGGCGATGATGAATGGTTTCGTACGAGGGGTAAAAAATGAATTCATAGTGAAGTGCTGCTTATGGCTATTTTACTCGACACCTGCCATGAGCGAAATGGTACACTGGAGATAGAGGTTTAATCCATGGATTTTGAGCGACTCATTATTGCTGAGCGAATGTATATGGCTCAGCTGCTACGCAGCTTGCCGGCGAAGCAGTGGCAAGCTGCAACGCTGTGTGATGGCTGGGATATTGAGGACCTCATAGCTCACGTCATTGTACGTGATCGAGGCTCATTTCTAGCCAGACTGGGGATCGTTGTGCCGGCTCTGCACGATGCTCATACGGCTGCGATTCGTAAGCAAAAAGCCACTTCTCATCAGGAGTTAATCGGTTTGATTGAACACATTCCTTGGTGGGGTACAAAGCTGAGATATAATTTGATCGAATTTTTTGTTCATAACGAAGACATCTTGCGCGCCAAGCTAGATCGTAAGCGGCAGATTTCTGATGATCTGTATGCTGGTCTAGCAAGCTTTATTCCGGGTATGTCACGGCTTGCACTACGCAAGCTTGACCGTGAGTTGCGCGTGACGCTTGTAGATAGTATGACTGGAGACGTACACGTAGTGCGTAGGGGGAGTGGCGAGGATCCGCATGAACTCACTCTGACTGCGGAGGCGCCAGAGTTTGTGTTGCTCTTCATGAATCGCGGGCGAGTTGCGGATGTGCAGGTAGATGGAGATCGCAAGGCTCTTCAGATGTACAAACATGCTCAGATTGGGCTGTAATGTTACGCGCCAAAGACCTAGAACGATTCTTGAGCGAGGCCGGTACGCCAGAGCGCGCTCAGGCCTCTGCTTGGTTCTTTAAGACTAAGCCTGGTGAATATGGACATGGTGATAAGTTTTATGGTGTTTCGGTACCGGACCAGCGCATACTCATTCGCGGATTTCGAGAACTGCCGTTAGTCGAGATTGAAAGGCTTCTCGCAAGTAGCTACCATGAAGCGCGCCTCAGCGCCTGTCTAATATTGGTCGAGCAGTATAAACGAGGTGATGCTCACCAGAAACGGCAAGTTTATGATTTTTATCTGGCGCATACACAGTCAATTAATAATTGGGATTTGGTGGACTCGTCGGCTGGTTCCATCGTGGGCGCACATTTAGGTGATAGAGCGCTACCGGTCCTGAAGCCATTGGCACAGTCTGATAACCTGTGGGAGCGGCGCATAGCAATGTTGTCATGTTCTTACAACATTTATGAAGGAAAGGCTGAACCAGCTCTCACGATTGCCTCTATGCTCGCTGATGACTCGCATGATCTGATCCAGAAGGCGGTTGGTTGGATGCTCCGCGAGGTTGGGAAGCGTGTTGGCCAAGATGTCGAGGAGTCTTGGCTGCGAGCTGATGAAAGGTACATGTCATTGCCGCGCACTACTCTACGCTACGCGATTGAGCGGTTTGAGCCGAGTTTGCGGCAAAAGTATCTAAAGGGAGAGGTGATATGAGTGCAGTAGAAACTTTATCTGTAGTTGGAGTTTTCGTTCAGATTATTGGGTTATTTGTTGTACTCTTTTCTGTGCCTGGGCTTTTCTTTGTGACGATCTTTCGAGTCGTGCTGGTATCGATACTCAACAAGCGCTTATCTGAGCTATTCCCTCGTCTTGTGCAGGGTGGGCTAGATCATACATTCTTCAACGACTCAGTCGTTTCGTCTGCAGGGGGTAAGCCATTTATCATTAAGGTTTTAGAAGATAAGGAGCGTGCTCAGATTATTTCTCTGGTAACCATTAAGCCAAGAGTTGGCTTTTCGTGGCGTCGGCGGTTTTTTCTGGTCTGTAGCATGCATACCCCCGGGATACGGGGGTATGGCTTGATTCTAAATAGTAATTGGCAAACCTCGATACTCAGGCCGCCAAAAGGTGCAGTAGGCCTTCAACTGGAGAGCGTCGATGTTGAGCGGGCACTTGGTGTATACAGTAGTCCGGGTAGCCAGGCAGATATACTCAAATATCTTGATCCTGTTCGCATGGAACAGATCACGCATCTTTTGGGGCGAGGGAGCATCGAGATGCACGAACAAAAAACTCACATCCTCGTGCCCGTGAATGCATATAAGATGGCTATCTCGACTGGGCTATTGGCAGCGGATTCTCCAGAGATCAATAATCTCCTGGCGCTCGGTGCACATATAGCTGCGAAGCCCCCGGTTATATCACGAAAAAATGATCAACTACATTACATCAAACGACAGCGTGTAGTAGGGAGCTGGCAGTTGATCGGTTGGTCGGTCGCATTAGCTCTCGTGTCGATTCCTGTGTCGGTTTATATGTCGAGTCAAGGTGCTACAGCTAGTTACGTTGGCTGGTGGATGTTTATTCTTGCGGCACTACTTTTTATAACGGGCATTATTTTGGGGCTTGCAACGCTACCTTCTCGAGCGCTCACGACACATTGGCGCAGGCAATAGCTGAACAAATAAAACTGGCCGAGATCATTATGATCCCGGCCGAAAAAACGCACTCAATGCTTGTCGCCTGCGTGTTCGCTTAAGGGCTGAAAGGCGCTGCCACTCGATGTTGTAGAGCTCGCGTGGATGAGCCACGTGCGGGCTTGCGCACAATGCCTGACGATGTCTGCCTATCGAATGATCGTCGTGAGCATCCTTGGCGGCTCGCATTCTTTTTTGCTGGTTGTGCAGTGTCTGCTCAAACGAGCGCCAGGTGATTCGAGCAGAGTCGATACGTGTGCGTAGGTTCATTGACACCCCCATGTCTCGGAGAGTTCATTCTAGCAGTGCTTACGCTCTTGAGAAAGCATAAGCGCTATAGAATGCATTCGTTTAGCTATCGACTCGGTCTCCGAGACGAGCCGTCACAGTGACTTCGATCCGGCGGCCATCGATCGCGCCGTAGTGATGAGCCCTATAAAGTCGGGGCAAGAACTCGTCGAAGAGTCGGCTCTCTGCGGGAGAAAGCTTTTCCTGATTGTTGAATCTACGCATGATCTCATACATCTCGACAGCTTGTTGCGCACGTTCGTCTTCAGTCGTGCCGGGTATGCAGAGCTCCATGATGGCTTGGCTCAACTCAAGTCGGCCAGGCTGTTCTTCCGCGAGTAGTACGCGAGCTTGCTGTTGTGTGGGCATGATGCTCCTAGATCTTCTAGAGGTACAATGCGAGGATTATATACCGTGATTAATTAGTCGTCAAAGTAAAAACGTTCGCCGGTCAGATCCTCTGGCAAGAAGCCTTCTGGGGCCTGAAAGTCGGCTCGCCATTTGTAGTTTTTGCCGTAGCCCAATTCTTTCATGAGCTTAGTCGGGGCATTACGAAGTCCGAGCGGAACTTGTGCTGCAGGATAACTACGAACTGCCTTCTTGGCTCGCCCCATCGCATCGGCGACAGCTCGGCTCTTGGGTGATTTTGCTAGCGCGATGGTAGTGTGCGCCAAGTGGTATTCACATTCGGGTAAACCGACTCGCTCGACAGCCAGAAAACAGCTAGTGGCAAGATTGAGTGCTGCAGGGGCAGCCATGCCAATGTCTTCGGAGGCGAGGATGATCAGGCGACGGGCAATAAACTTCGGATCTTCACCGGCATCTAGCATGCGGAAGAGGTAGTAGAGGGCGGCATCGACATGACTGCCGCGGATAGATTTAATGAATGCCGAGATGAGGTTGTAGTGGAAGTCGCCTGTCTTGTCGTAGCTTAAGTTTACTTGCTGCATAGCTTGCTTAACTGCTGTGAGGTCGAGCTTGGTAGGGGAGACTTGAACCGCTGCCTCGAGGCCATTAAGTGCGGCCCGCGCATCGCCGGCTGCGAAGTCAGCGAGAGCATCCAGGGCTTTGGACTGGACTTTGAGTTGCTTGTAGAGCTTGGTGGCACGCTTGAGTATGGTTACGAGCTCCTTATGAGATAGTCCTTCAAGGACGATCACACGGCTTCGAGACAGGAGTGGGGTAATGACCTCAAAGCTTGGGTTCTCGGTTGTAGCGCCAATAAGGATAATCGTGCCGTTCTCAATGTGTGGCAGAAAAGCGTCTTGCTGAGCTTTGTTGAAGCGGTGAATTTCGTCGACGAATAGAATTGTCCGCATACCTAGTCGCTGCATGGCACGGGCGTCTTCGATAACGCGCATGACATCAGCTTTGCCGGCTGTCACGGCAGAAATTTCAACGAAATGATAGTCTCCTGATGCGGCGACTATGCGTGCAAGGGTTGTCTTGCCACATCCTGGGGGTCCCCAGAAAATTAGCGACGTTACTTCATTACGCTCGATGAGTTCGTGTACAAATGCACCTTTGCCGATTACCTTCTCTTGGCCGACCATCTCTTCGAGAGAACTGGGTCGTAATCGATCGGCTAGGGGACGAAACTCTGGACGCGTGTCAGCCGGGGTAGACGATTGGTCATTCTTAGTCATAGTGACAGTATACCTGGTTTTACGAACAAAGAGAGAATACTAACGGGTGTTTGCGTTGCTGCTCGTACTTGGTATTGTCAAATAATTTGCGTAGTCGCTACCGATGATGATTACGAAGTCGTCCGTAGTGGTAACCCCAGTTGGCGGAGCTGCAGCCGAGACTTTCAGAACACTTTCGAGATAGCTTCGAGAGTTTGGCTTACTTTCGCGAGACGGCGTATTGCTTGAGATCTTCGGAGTCGGACTGGGGCTAGACATGCTCATGTCATAAAGCTGAGTTGCGGCATAGTCTTTTTTTACCGCATTCATAACTTGAGAGATGGTGATCGGGTATTTGTCTTTTTCAAACTTCGCCTGGAGCTTACCGCCAACCCCGGTGATAGCCGTTCCATTCTGAATGGTGATCTTGGGATTTTCTTTCCAGATTGGCCCCCAGGTAAATATGTTGTCCTCAAAAGCCTGTAAGGTTGATAGCGTACTGTCGATTGGCACAAGATCTGAAGTGCCGTCCGGTGACGATTTTAGGAAGCCATTTTCCTTGATCGACAGTACGACGTTTATAAATTGATCATTTGGAATGTCCTTTGTGAGGTCATTGAGGCGCAGTATTTCTCCAACTGACATGTCGGTTTTTACATTATCGCCGGCCGCAGATATCAGGGAGGTAAGCTTGGTGGGGTTGAGGATAGTGCCGAGTGAAGTGGCTTGAGTACGTATGGCCGAGAGGACCTCTTGTTGACGCGCCGCGCGACCGAAATCATCACCGCAGGTACCTTTGCGACAGCGGGCATACTTGAGTGCGAGTGTCCCATCGGCCTTGTATTTGCCAGGCTTGAGGGTGAAACCGCAGCTACGCCATTGATTGTTGTCACACGGGTACTCCGAATCTGACAGGTATTCTTTGTTGTCGATCTCTATGCCGCCAACCGCATCGACCGCCTGCTTGAGTCCGGTAAAGTCGGTGCGTATATAGTATTGAATCGGTACGTCAAGGAAGTTGCCAACCGTTTGCTGGGCCAGTGCTACATCGCCGTATGCATGTGCATTATTAATCTTCGCTGAGCCGTAGCCAGGGATCTTGACTCGTGTATCACGTGGTATTGAGGTTAAGGCGACTTTTTTGTCTCGGGTGTCGACGCTTACGAGGATGTTAGTATCGGAAAGGCCGGCTCCATCATGGCCTGGGTCACCGATACCAAGTAGCAGGATATTGACGCGTCCTTCATCTTCGCCCTTGAGTTTTTGCTGGAACTTAAAGAAATTCGGTGCAATTTTGGTAATGTTGCGTAACGCAAAGAAGCCGAACCAAGCCCCAGAGATAAGCGTCACTACCAATATGCCAAGGAGAAATTTTTTCCACCACGGCTTCTTCGGCTTCTCACGCGTGAAGCGGTTGAGATTGTGACGCTTGTCGTGCACTGGATCATATACGAAATCAGGCTTGACTGGCTGATTGCGTTGAGGCATTTCGGTGGCTGACTCCTCGTTTATTGCTGGCTCTAAAGACTGCTCGGTAGCTGTATCGAGCGATGCAGAATCTTTATCGGCACGCTTGCGAGGATGATGCTGAGTGGATTCCGACATGACTTTTATTATACCTGTTTCATCTTGTATTGTGTTTATTCCAGGGGGTGATCTTCGGTATACTGCGAGGATGCAGGCAGATACCCGGATACGAGATTTTCAAGAGCAAGTTTGGGCACATTATGCGGCGCATGGCCGACAGATGGCCTGGCGTGATTTCCCCACCCCTTACAATGTGGTGATTAGTGAGGTGATGTTGCAGCAGACCCAGGTTGGTCGGGTGCGTCATAAGTTTGCTGAATGGATTGATCGCTGGGATGATTTTGCATCATTATCACAGGCGAGTGTGGCTGAAGTCCTCACAACGTGGCAGGGGCTAGGGTACAATCGTCGCGCTCTTTGGGTTAAGGAGCTTGCTGACCGAGTAATGAATGAGTATGGTGGCGCGCTTCCTGCTTCCCAGGCTGAGCTGACTCAATTTCGAGGTATAGGGCCAAATACCGCTGGAGCAATTCTCGCTTATGCATTCGATCAGCCTGCAGTATTTATTGAGACAAATATCCGGCGTGTATTTTTGTATGATTTTTTTGCTGATGCGGACGACGTGGGCGATGTTGAGCTGTTGCCATATATCGAGGCTACAATTGATCACGATCATCCTCGCGAATGGTACTGGGCACTGATGGACTACGGTACATTTCTTGCCAGTCAGGTGGTAAATCCGAATCGCCGTAGTAAGCATTATGCTCGTCAGTCAAAGTTCGAGGGCTCACATCGTCAGCTACGAGGAGCGATACTTGCAGAAGTCTTAAAATCTGAGGTTCAAACTATAGCGTCACTCTCTGGTTTGCTGGGGCGGACTGATTATGAGATTCGGCAGGCAGTTGAAGAATTGATTGCAGAGGGATTTTTGAGTCGCGTGGATGAGCGGATTACAATGAAGACAACGAGCAGTTAGCGACATTAGTGTGAGGAATATCATGAAGCAACGATATTGGTTTCGAGCGAAGAAATATGGCTGGGGCTGGGTGCCGGCAACCTGGCAGGCTTGGTTGGTCGTAGCGATATGGGCAGCAGTATATGCTGGTGCCATTGCTGCGCTAGATCTTCGCTTCGGTGGTTCATGGCAAGGTCCGGCCATATCAGTTGGGGTTGGTTTCTTGTGGTCTGCAGTGCTAATCTACATAGCATATAAAAAAGGCGAGCCAGCGCATTGGAGCTGGGGTGATAAGAGGGGAGATAAGTAGTGGAAATAGAGCTGTTCGTTCATTTGGTTGGGTTTGCGCTGGGGTTTGGCGCAGTGATGCTGGTTGATGCAGTGGGGTTACTGTGGGTGTTTCGTAAGGCGAAAGCAGAACAGTTGGGGTGGTTGTCGGGTGTTGCTCAAAAGATCATATGGTCGTCGGTCGCCATTCAGATAGTGACTGGAAGCATGCTATTGAACCCCGAGTATATTACGATCCGGACGAAGGTTAAATTGGCCGCAGTATTAATATTGGCGATCAATGGCTTGGTTTTGGATCGCTTGCGTAAGCAAATGTTGAGCTATAAGCAGGACGATTTTTGGAAATTTCCACGGTCGTTTCAGTTGTTATCGGTGGTAGCAATTAGTCTGTCGCAACTTTGCTGGTGGGCAGCGACGATAATCGGCTTTATTTCTTCTTCGAGCCACTAGGACGTTTGAGGAGTCGTGTAAGTTCTTCACGCACCACAGTACGATCATCCCAGGCTGATTTCTTGCCATCTATAATGATGGACTGCTCGGCACCCTTGCCAGTGATGAGTACAATGTCTCCTGGGTTGGCGAGTGAGAGTGCTTTGCGAATACCATCACGGCGGTCGGCAATCGCGTAATATGTGTGGTTGCGTAAGCCCTGTGCTTGCTCGACTCCAGTGGCGATGTCGGCAATTATTTTATCCGGGTCGTCACTATAGGGATCGACATTTGAAAGGATTACGAAGTCACTGCCTTGCATGGCGATTCGGCCCATGATTGGGCGTTTTTCTACGTCACGTCCTCCGCCTTCGGCTCCGAGTAGCGTAATGATTCGTTGATTGGTCTTAGATCGCATTGCAGCAGCAGTTTGCATAAGCGCTTGCATTCCAGTTTCTTCGTGGGCGTAATCAACGATCACAGTGTATCGCTGACCAGCCTGGATGGTTTCCATACGGCCAGGAATGACTTTGAGGTTGTTGAGGCCTTTTTGTATTGCTCGGGGGGATTTACCGAGCTCTAGTGCTGCAGCGATTGCGCCAGCAGCATTGGAGACATTTACTTCTCCCGGAAGGGCTATCGTGTATTGTTGCTTATTTATGATGAATGCAGAGCGATTACCGGTGGTCGTGATTTTTTGGGCATGGTAGTTGCTCTTGGTATTGATGCTGTAGCTACGCTTGATATCGGCAAGGTGGGCAAAATACTGCGGGAAATGCTCGGCGTCTGCATTTGCGATGAGGATTTTAGGCTGAACACGCCCGTTGATCAATTTTGCTTTTTGGTGCGCGACCTGACGGAAGACCCTTTGATTGTGATCATGTAATTTCTCGAGGGAATAGTCGTGACTGGCCATGAGCTCTCGCGTAACATTTGTAAAAATAAGCACATCAAATGAGATACCCACGTGTCGCCATTGGGCTTGTCCCTCGGACGGCACTTCCATGATTGCGTAGTGGCAACCTGCTTCGCGCATAGCATTGAGTGTCTTCTGTAGACGGTGTCTACCAGGCATAGTCATGTGATATGGGTTGAGTTTTTCTGAGTTGCCGATGCGGATATTTGCAGTGCCAACAAGTCCAACTTTTGAGCCGTCACCACTTAATGCTGCCCAAAGTAGGTTTGCTAATGTTGTTTTTCCTTTGCTGCCAACAACACCTATGACGATCATGTGTTTGCTTGGATTGCGATACGCAAAGCTAGCTGCGAGTGCTTCAGTGTAGTGGAAGGCATTGATGGCTTGTTTGGGGACGAGTTTTTTGAGACGTGAAAGCATGGTTCTATTGTACCTGGTTTCATCATGATGTCCTGCAAATATACCGACTTTGATTTATCGAGTACGGCTTGGTGATCGTAAATATTTCTCCGGGTCGCTATAATATATAGTGCTTATGCAAAAAGACATACGAATCTTCGCAGCTGGCACAAACCTTGGTAGTTTTAGTGATGGCGCCGAAGACGGACCGACCGTTTTATTAGAGCGTGGTCTAGAGGGGGTACTCGCTCCCTGTGCTCGATCGGTTGAGCTTGTGCAATGGCGTTCGGATGATAAGCATGTTACTGATAAGGCGGCGAAGCAGGTTCGCAATGCCCATAAGCTCATACCCTGGATCTCCGGATTGCGCCACTCAATCGTAGCTGAAGACAAGAACGCTTTGCCTATCGTATTGGGTGGTGATCACTCGGTTGCTACTGCGAGTCTTTTAGCAACTCGACAGCGCCATCCAGATGCTGTATGTGTATATATAGATGCTCATCCGGATGCGCAGACACCAGGCGCTTCGACTACACATAATCTGCATGGCATGCCGGTCCGCATCGCTGCTGGTGGCGCTTTGCATAATGAATTTCAGGGACCGTATATGAAGCCGCAGGATTTTTATTATCTCGCGATTAAAGATATCGATCAGCCTGAAGCAGACTGGATTAATACCGAAGGCATTGAGCACGCTACCATGGATGACATCACAGGCGTCGGCATTGGTGCGGTGATGCATCATGTGCAAGAGTGGGTCGGAGGCCGCCCCCTACACGTAAGCTTCGATATTGATTCGATCGACAAACTCTACGCACCAGGGACGGGTATTCAGAATAGCGGAGGCCTCACTTATCGAGAGGCAACCTACATTACTCGACAGCTGGCTCGTGAATCAATAATTGCGATCGACCTCGTTGAACTGAACCCGAGTCGAGATACTGACGGCATGACTGCCGATCTGGGTATCGAGCTGATAGCGCACCTGCTTGGTATTCGATGGGATAGTTACACGCGCTACTTACATCATGCCTAGACTTTCTGCTGAGAGGTCAAATCGTCTGAAGATGCTACTGATATTCTGTGTTTTGGCTGCTGTGCTCTATGCGCTTTGGCAACTGTTGGCGCCTCGAGCTTGGCAGGATCGTCTACAAGTACATATGCAGCCCAGGCCGGTTAGTATCGCAGCTCAATCGGGTCAAAAATTACTTACGACTGATTGTAGCGCGCTGGTATTGCCCGAAGATTTTGATTGGCAGATCGAGTCTGATACGTGTCGTTTCTCGGCTTATTCACGTCCTCGTAAGCACGTATATGTAACACTTAACACGTACACCCATGAGCAAGTCAAAGGGGGTGAGACAGATTGGAAGGATCGCTGGGGGTCGCTCGATGCTGAGCTGTCATCTCGTGAGCAGGTGCAGTGGGGAGGTAAGGTTGCAGACAAGTTTGTTGAGTATTATCCGCAGAATAAGGAATCTATGGTGACATATCTACTCACACTGAATGATGAATTGCCACTCAAGAGTAGTGTTCGTCTCAAGCAATTTGAACTTCGTGCCTGGTACACTTCACAAAGCGATCGTGAAATAATTGATGCGACTGTGCGTGATTGGCAATGGCGTTTTTGAGGTCAGTAAGAGCATGAGCAGTAACGCGCTCTGGTATACTTGAAGTATTATGCAGCCAGAAACGAACGGCACCAATCAGGGGCAAGGACAGCCGCCTCAGGACCCACAGCAACCCGCTATTACTCCGCCGGTCTTTCATAATCCACTGGCACAGGGCTACGTCGAAAAGACAGCGCAGCTGCCAGATATTACGGCCACTCAACCTGCTAGTAGTAGTTCCGAGGTAGCAAATCAACCCAGCCCTGCACCAGTAGGTGTACCGGTACCACCACAGCTGCCCAATACCGCCGAACAGCAACAGTCTACGCCTCAACCTGCAGTTGCAACGCCGGATTCCGCTCAACCTTCTCCAGTGATATCTAACGAGCTTGATGCCATTGATTTGGAGTCGCCACTTATTCCGGATCCAGCCCCAATTGCCCCCGCTCCAGTCCGCTTAGCTCCAGAGTCTGGCGGTACAATCGCGCCACTTGCTTCTAGTAACGTTCCGCCACATATTGCTGCTCGCGCAGCTCAGAATGTCAGTCAAGCGTCCGCCGCCCAGTCACTTGGTAAGAGTAATGTGCCGAAGAAGCGCTCGCTTCGGACGATTATCATCGTCGTCATACTTCTATCCTTGTTGGCTGGAGGAAGCTATGTTGGCTGGAATGTATATCGTACTCGTTTTGCAGCGCCGACCCCTTCGCAGACTGCTACTCTGTCACCTATACGCGATACGTCAGTTAAGGAATTAGCGAGCGGTTATGAGCGACTCCAGACTGGCTGCTACTCGATACAGATACCTTCACAGCCGCGAATTGATATTAATAAAGATTGTCAGCTCTCGGTGTTTTATGGCAGCCAAAAAGTTTCTTCGGTGGTGGTATCTACATTTCGTGACTTTGATTTTGTGGCGCAGGATAGTGAGCAGGCATCGGCAAGTCCCAGTGCGCAACGATTTGATTCAAAGCGAGTGATGGAGGCGCTGATCACAAATGCTACAACTGGCAAATCAATTTCGGCTCGTCAGGATATCAAAATAGGGAATATTGATGCTGTTAAGATCGTTGGTGCGGCTCAGGCTGGAGGTGATCCAGTGTATGTCAACGTATTTATTGTGTTGCCAGAATCGGATCAACAGTTTGCAGAGCGTAATTTCATAGCCATGACGATTACCGGGGCGTACAACGATAGCTATAGCCGTAAGACGTTCGATCATGTGCTCGACACATGGACATGGAAGTAGGTCGACAGGCGATCGTCCTGCATGGCTGGGATGATGATCCGAATAGTGGCTGGTTAGGCTGGCTGCAGTCTCAGCTGCATGATCGCGGCTATGATGTGTTGGCGCCACATTTTCCAGCTATCCGTAAGCGGGCTGATATAGCGGTTTGGCAGCAACATATGGATGAACTGGGTGCGCAGATACGTCCCTACGCATTGATTGTCGCGCATTCGCTAGGTTGCTGGCAGGCGTTACGTGCCGTCGAACATTTACCGAGCGGTGTAGTGCTGGACAAAGTCGTGCTGGTTGCGGGCTTTTACGATGCTCCTGATAGGCGTGCGAGTGAGTTCTTTTCACCAGAACCAAATTGGTCAGTACTGCGAGGCAATGTTATGCAATGGGTATGTATGTATAGTGATGACGATGAAGTTGTAGCACCAGAACGTACGCTTAAGCTTGCTCAAAAGCTGGAGGCAGACCTCGTGGCTTTACGTGGATTTGGGCATTTTTTGGGTTCTCGCGGCATGCAAATTTTTCCAAAGCTCTTGGAATATCTGTAGGTTTTAAAGGATTACTTTCGTACTGCGATCGGTTTTCTCGATAAAGCAGGCTATAATGAATCTATGAATGACGCAGAGCTCGTAAAGTCGAAGATCGATATTGTCGAGATCGTAGGCGGCTATGTTGAGCTTAAGAAAGCCGGCAAGGATTATAAGGCGCGTTCGCCATTTCGCGACGAGAAGACCGCCAGCTTTTTCGTCAGTCCAGATAAGCAGATCTGGCACGATTTTGGTGCGAGTGAGGGCGGTGATGTGATCAGCTTCGTGATGCGCGCAGAAGGCATCAGCTTCCCGGAGGCGCTTGAGATGCTTGCACAAAGGGCGGGCGTTACGCTGAGTAAACAATCGCGCGCACCACGGGATGACCGAAGTCGCTTGTATGAGTTGGTTGAGTTGGCCGTAAAGTTCTACCACTTGCAGCTCTCACAGTCACCGTCTGCGCTCGCATATATCAAAGATCAACGAGGCATTAAGGCCGAGGCTATTAAGGCCTTTACGCTTGGGTATGCTTCTGAAGAATGGTCTAGCCTTACAGATTATGCTATGAAGCGCGGCTATACATTAGATGAGCTAAAACTAGCCGGGCTGAGTACTCAAAAGGCAGGGCGTAAATCAGGTTACGATGTGTTTCGTGATCGTATTATGTTTCCAGTGTACGACGCGCGTGGACGTGCGGTCGGGTTTTCGGGCCGTCTTCTCGGGGACGCAAAGGCTGCTAAATACATTAATTCGTCCGATACGCCGATATACCACAAGACCACAGCTATATTTGGGTTGAAGCAAGCGAAAAAATCGATCCGTACTAAGGATGAGGTAATTATAGTCGAGGGGCACCTCGATGTTCTGAGTGTTTGGCAAGCTGGATACGAAC
Organism: uncultured Candidatus Saccharibacteria bacterium; assembly: GCA_964613485.1. Lineage (GTDB taxonomy): Bacteria > Patescibacteriota > Saccharimonadia > CAILAD01 > JADZGC01. Next base: position 44,357 of record CAZTHB010000002.1, on the reverse strand, counting down.
AGGTGGTTGCGGTCAGTGGAACCGCGCTTACACAGGAGCAGCTCGTCAGTCTGAGCCGGATGGCGAATAAGGTGAAGCTCTGTTTTGATCAGGATGAAGCCGGCATCAAAGCTACTCAACGTGCTCTAGAGCTTGGTGCCAGCCTTCCGATTCGCCTTGAAGTGATACGGTTTGATCAGGCAAAGGATCCAGATGAACTCATCAAGCAGGATCCGAAGCTCTGGGTGGTCGCGTATGAGCAGGCCGCATATGTAGTTGATTACATCATTAGCTACGCCGCCAGCCAGCATGATCTGTCGTCGGGTGATGGTAAGAAGAAGTTCGTGGGGTTTGTATTGCCTGTGATAGCGCGTCTCCATGACTCAGTCGAGCGCGATCATTACATTAGACAGATTGCATCTATGGTAGCTGTTGATGCACAGTTACTTCGAGAACAAATTCATAAACAAGGACATAAAAATACTCAATCGAACAAACAAATAGTACAGCAGAATGATGACCAGACGCCTAGTGTTCAGGCCTCCAAAGCCACCAAACGGACACGCCAAGAGCAATTCGAAGATATGCTCATGGAGATGGTCCTGGCGTTTGCTGATACTCGTATGGTTCTGCAGGATCTGAATATTTCCGATGTATCGGACACGAATAAAGAGCTCGTGAAGATACTCATTGAGCGCCCAGAAATGACCGAGAAGCAGATCCTAAAATCCTTGCCAGAGCAGGCGGATCGTGTTAAGATGCTGTCACTACGGGGTGAACATGAATATTCGCATTTAAGCGAACACGAACGCGGGCTCGAAGCCTTTACCCAAGTGCACACAGTGCAAAAACACATTTTTATTCTTAAGAAGAGAGAATTATCACGTCAGCTTGCTGTTGCAGAACAGCAAGGCAATATGCCTGCTGCCAATGAGCTCCTCAAAGCGTACCAACGCCTCCTGGAAGATGAAAGCACCTACCTGTAATTACAACTTTATATACATTATTACTAAGTTAGTGGAAGGATAGATATGCCACGCAAAAAAGCTCAACCAGAAGAAGCTCGTAATCTCGAGCCAAATATCCCTGAAGAACTCAAGCCAGCAGTTGAGCGACTGGTGACCAAGGGACGCGAACAAGGGTTCGTTACTCAGCAGGAAGTACTTAAAGCAATCCCTCAAGCAGAGGAACAAGTAGATCTATTGGATGATTTATACTCGGCCTTGATCGATGCCGGGATCGAAGTCGTCGACCAAAAAGACAAGCTTATTTGGCAGACCGAACCAGAAGAAGATGTTGAGAATGCGGTCAGTGAAGAAGCGATCAAAGATATCGCTGATGACTCAGTGCGTTTGTACCTTCGCGAAATCGGTAAAATACCACTGATCAATGCAGAAGAAGAAGTCTCGTTGGCTAAGCGTATAGAGCAGGGCGACAAGTCCGCAAAGGACGCTCTCGCTGAAGCTAACATGCGTCTTGTGGTCTCGATTGCCAAGAAGTACATTGGGCGTGGTTTGGACTTACTTGATCTCATCCAGGAAGGTAACACAGGCCTTTTGCGTGCCGTAGAGAAGTTTGACTACACTAAGGGATTTAAATTCTCCACTTACGCTACGTGGTGGATTCGTCAAGCGATTACGCGTGCGATAGCAGACCAGGCACGTGTGATTCGCATCCCAGTCCACATGGTAGAGACAATCAATAAACTTATTCGTACGCAGCGTCGCCTGACGAGCGAACTTGGACGTGAACCAAGTCCAGAGGAGCTGGCAAAAGAAATGGAAATGGATGTCGAGAAGGTGCTCCATATTCAGAAGATCAGCCAAGACACGACTTCGCTTGATGCGGCGGTTGGTGAAGATGAAGACTCGACTCTCGGAGAATTTATCGAAGATCAAGATTCGGTCTCTCCAGTTGACGCTGCGACCTATGAGCTTCTCAAGGAGCACATTAACGATACGCTGGCACTCCTGACTCCTCGCGAACAGAAGATCTTGCGTATGCGCTTCGGTCTTGAGGATGGTAAGAGTCACACTCTCGAAGAAGTGGGGCAAGAATTCGGCGTGACACGAGAGCGCATTCGTCAGATCGAAGCGAAGGCACTCGCGAAGCTGCGTAAGCACAAGGATTCAAAGCGTCTTAAAGACTACCTCCAGTAGGAAGTTGTTAAGCGGTAATGTTAAAAAAGAGCCTCTAGGGGCTCTTTTTTAGTTTGTCTCTTCTTCGCTAGCGGCTTCACGCGCCGCGCGCCGTTCATCTGTGGCCTTAAGCGCAGCACGCGCTTCAGCAATTCCTCTCCGGCCAGTTGCTTTTGTTTCTTCAGGAATTCTCCAGTCGGGTTCATCGATTGCGCCAGATTCATGCTGAGCCGCTAAGTCGCGCAAACCCTGCAGGGCGTCTCTGAGTCCCTCGCGCCCCTCCGGGGTGTCTCGGCCAACCGTTTCCTGGTAAGTGGTCATTTCTTCCGCTTCGTCCCGTTCTCGATTTTCAGATTCGATTATTGTCATGTGTTTATTATCTATGTGTTCTTAGTATTATTCAAATATGGGTAATCCCACCCCTATGTTGCAAGGGGTGGGTACTCGAGAGAGTGCTCGAGTGGCAGACGAGAGACAAATGGCTCTCGATTGTCCAATGGCTCGGTTAGCCGCCGTAGTTTTTCTCGTCGGCGACGGAGCTGGGCTTGGAGCCCGTGTTGTACACCAGCACCGGCTGGGTGGTGAGGTCCAGTGGAGCGTCGGCCAAGACGTAGAGGCCGGGCCACTGCACCATCACACCATCGGTGGTGAAGAAGAAGATGGCGTCCTCGGAGGGACCCCAGGTACCGTCGTCCATCGGGGCGTCGATTGCCATCGGGCAGTAGTTGCCCGATCCGCAGTAGTCGTCGACCGTCTGGGCGGTGGTCATCTGGGAGCTGGTGTTGGACACCTTGCCCTTCACGGTGTAGTTGGCCAAGAGCTGACCCTGCCCGGAGAACAGGTAGATGTAGCTGATCTTGTCAGCTTTGGAGTAGCGGATGAGGCGCTCGCGCAAGTTCATGCGCTCGAGCCAGCCGCCCTCCTTCATCTCCTGGAGCGGGTAGGGAACAGCCTCGACCGCTGCCTTGCTGTACTCCTCGGTGACCTTCTGGGTGGCTCCTTGGGCGGAGTCTTCCTTGGGGCCGCTGCTGCAGGCGACGGCGGTGAAGCCGATGCATGCGACGAGTAGGGGCAGGATGAGGTACTTCTTCAGGTTCTTCATGGGTCTCTTTCTGCTTGATGGGAGGGGCAGGGTGCCCCTCCCCGGGGTGTGGATGGGTTGACTCGAATTTGATCAGGCTGCCGGCTGGCAGTCCGTTTCGTCCGAGCTCGACGTGGCGTCGATCTGGTACGGCAGGTCTTCAGCGCGCCACTCGGCACGGATGGTCTTCCGGGCTTCGGCGTTGTAGCGCGCGACGGCATCCTGACAGATCTGGGTGAGACCGGTCACCGTCGTTTGCTTGGCCTTGAGCTGCTGCGTGTAGAGCTGCAGCTGGACCATGTCGGAGCTGGTGGGCTGCGGTGTGGTGGCCAGGAACTCGTCCAGTGCCTGCTGCGCGTCGGTCAACTTGAGGTCCTGCGCCTTGATGGTGGCGTACGTGTCCTCGAAGAAGGCCTGAGCGCTGATCCGGTTGTTGGCGTCGTTGCGTTCCCGCACGACGTCACCGGCACCACGCGGGCCGCTGGTGGCGACGCTGATGCCCCAGGAGGCTGCGCCGATCACCGAGGCTGCGATGATGACTGCCACGATGACGAACAGTCCGCGGGACATGCCCCAGATTGTGTCTGAGGCGACCTTGCGACGGTCGTCCTGGCTGATGAAACCCTCTCGGGCCATGATTTCTCCTTGTATTGGTAGGTGCTCTTCAGTGAGTCGGTCACTGGGCCGTTGCTGTATGAGTCCGGTTTTCGGAATTATGCCGGGTTTTCACACCCGAGATCTTTGGGATCCCGGCAGCAGTTCCGAAGCTGCTGTCGAGATCATTGGTGTCTATGTGAAGGCCGTAAAGTCTTACGGAGAGGTGATTCATTCATCTGCCTGTAGGACTTTGCGGTGGACTCTGTGTGACTAGTAGGTGCTGTTTGTTTTGATGGACACAGTATGGAGTAATTAGCATTAATCGTCAATATAGAATGGCAAAGTACTAGAATAACAGGTAAAAATTTGCTATAATTATGTCGAAATGAAATCGACAAATCTACAACAATCAAGTGATATCAGTATTTTAGAGGGCCTTGGGCTCAAGCAGAATCAAGCGGCAGCATATTTACTGGCTCTAGATATTGGTGAAATCACCCCGGCTCTCATTACAGAGAGGCTCGGGGAGACTCGCACCAATGCGTATTCTATTCTTGTACGTCTTGAACAGTTGCAGCTCATCACAAAATCAAAGATAGGTAAGCGATTGAGCTACTTGCCAGCTAATCCGATTCAGATCGAAATGCTGGCTGAGAGGCGAAGAAATATTTTGCTCAATAACGAATATCGTTTTAAATCATTGCTACCTACGCTCACACAGAGATATCATCAGTTAACAGAGCAGCCAGCCGTGCGTCATTACCAAGGTATTGAAGGTCTTAAGGATATTTATGATGACATCCTACAAACAAAGGCGGATGTTATGCTGATCATCTCGCCGAATCAGCATGATTTTCTTGGGTCAGATTATCTGGATGATTTTGTCGCAACTCGAGTGCGTAAGGGGATTAAGGTTCAAGCACTGACTCCTAAAGGGTTTACGCTGCCAAAAACACCCGCTAAACATAAAGTACATTTGATTGAACATACATTTTATGACCCAGAAGCATACAATATGCCGGTAGAGATAAATATCTACGCCGATAAGGTCGCATATCTCAGTTACGGGCAAGAAGTATTCGGTACGGTGATTCACTCGCAGCAGATTGCAGATAGTATGCGTCAGCTCTTTCTAATCTTGCGCTTGCAGATGTTGGCCAGCCCAGACTCCTCCTTATCTGAAAAACAGGTATAATAACATTCATGAGCACTAGATCACGAGTCGCTATATTCGACGGCCACGCTTTATTGCACCGCGGATTTCACGCTATTCCTTTTTTAAGTACCAAAGATGGTGTGCCGACTAATGGAGTGTATGGCTTTACGATGATGCTCCTTAATGCCATCAAGGAGCTCAAGCCAGAGTACGTCGTCGTGGCTTGGGACATGCCCGGCAAGACATTTCGCCATGATCTTGATGAGAAGTATAAAGCGACACGTAAAGAGACTGATAAAGATCTCGTGCCGCAGTTTGATGTGACGAAGGATCTGCTGGCGGCATTTGAAATCCCGGTCGTCGGTGTAGAAGGGTATGAAGCTGATGATGTGATCGGCACACTTGCAGAGCGGCTCAAGAAGCAGCACGAAGTCGTGATTGTGACCGGAGATATGGATGAGTTGCAGCTGGTAGATGAACATGTCAGCATATATACGCTCAAGCGAGGATTCTCTGATACGGTGCTATATGATCCGGCAGCAGTGCAGGATCGTTATGGGGTGACGCCAGAAGAGTTCTTGGTGACGAAAGCTCTCAAAGGGGACACGAGCGATAACATCCCTGGTGTAAAGGGAGTAGGCGAAAAGACGGCCGCTGAGCTGGTGGTGAAGTATAAGACGCTCGATGGTATCTATGATCACCTTGACGAGCTCAAGCCGGCCTTGCGTGCCAAGCTCGAATCAGGAAAAGAAGATGCCTATCGTTCGCTTGAGCTGTCGCGCATCGTTCGCGATGTGCCATGTGATTTTGAGCTTGAAGACGCGCGCTTACATAGGTATGACCGAGATAAGGTCGTGCAGCTCCTGCACAAGCTTGAGTTTCGATCGTTGATTGCGAAGTTGCCACAGAGTGAAGTCGGGCAGCAGAAGAATCTTTTTGATGAGATATATGACGTTGATGCGAGGGATCACGAGCGACTGCGATCACACTTGAAGTCTGCAAAGTATGAGGGTGTTACTTCCCAAGAGCAGCTGGATGAGTTGGTTGCGAAGCTTAACAAACAGAAGGTCTTCTCGATTGATACCGAGACTACATCGGTCGAGCCGGTTGCGGCTCAGCTGGTTGGCATCTCACTTGCCTGGAAGGAGGGCGAAGCCTATTACATTCCGGTCGGTCATGCGGAAGGAGAGCAACTAAGCGTGTCTGTCGTTCTCGATGCGCTGCGGCCAGTACTCGAGAACGCTACCATCGGTAAGGTCGGCCATAATATCAAATATGACTATCAGATCCTCAAATGTGCTGGTGTGACGATACAGGGGATCGTATTTGACACCATGGTGGCGGCTTTTTTGATTAATCCGATGGGGCGAGCACAGACTTTATCGGGCTTGGCGCTCGCCGAGTTGGGTCTTGAGATGATCGAGATTACCGAGTTAATTGGCGCACGAGGGAAAAATCAAAAGACCTTTGATCAGGTGCCGATCGGTGAAGCAGTCAAGTATGCTGCGGAAGACGCGGATATTGCTTGGCGATTGTACGAGCGTCTGAGCAAGGAGCTCAAGAATATTGGTAAACTCGATGAAGTTGCCGAAGAGCTCGAGTGGCCACTTATTCCTGTGCTTGGGGATGTTGAGCTGACTGGCGTGAAGCTAGATGTGACATTTTTCTCGCATTTCTCTAAGCAGCTCGATAAGCGCTTGACCACAACGATAGAGGCGATCTATAAGCACGCCGGTGAGGAGTTTAATATCAACTCGACACAGCAGCTCAAGGATATTTTGTTTAATAAGTTGAAAATTGAAGGCGAGGGCTTGAAAAAAGTAAAGAGCGGAGGGGCCTCCACTGCCGCTAGTGAGCTTGAAAAATTGCGGGGTCAGCACCCAATCATTGATTTGATATTTGAATACCGTGAAGTCTCAAAGTTGAAGAGCACATATGTCGATTCGCTACCGAAACTTGTACAGCCGAAGACGGGGCGCGTGCATACAAGTTATCAGCAAACCATTGCGCAGACTGGGCGGCTGTCGAGTAATAATCCAAACTTACAAAATATCCCAGTACGTACACCACTTGGGCGTGAGATTCGCAAAGGCTTCATTGCTGATAAGGGTAAGACTTTTGTGTCGGCCGACTATAGTCAGATCGAGCTGCGTCTAGCGGCTGCAATGTCTGATGACAAGCCAATGATCAAGGACTTCAAGTCTGGGGTAGACATCCATACTCTGACCGCGGCATTAGTCGCTGGTGTTGACCCGAAGGACGTTACGAAAGAGCAACGCTATGCTGCAAAGGCCGTAAACTTCGGCGTGCTGTATGGTATGAATACGCACGGCTTGTCTGTCGCGACAGGTATGTCATACGAGGAGAGTAAGGCTTTTATCGATAGATATTTCGAAATCCGAAAAGGGGTTGCGGACTATATTCAGCTTCTTAAGAAGCAAGCCCATGAAGAGGGGTACACCGAAACATTGTTTGGCCGACGACGCCCGTGCCCCGATGTTAAGTCGAGTAATTATATTGTTCGATCTGCTGCCGAAAGGCAGGCTGTGAACATGCCTCTTCAGGGTACAGCAGCCGATATGATGAAATTAGCGATGATTCAGCTGGCACCAAGATTAGGTCGTTTGCATGGTGAAGCGCATATGATTTTGCAAATTCATGACGAATTGATTGTTGAATGTGATGATCGCCTAGTCGATGAGGTTAAGGACTTGCTCAAGGAAACTATGGAGCAGGTGATTAAGCTTGCTGTACCAATCGAAGTAGGGGAAGCTGTCGGGAAGAACTGGGGAGAAATGAAGTGATCCTGCAGGGGGAAGAGCATGCCGGAACTTCCTGAAGTCGAAACAATTCGACTTGGTTTACTGAGCATGCTTCCGGGCCGGACCGTCGTTGCCGTCGAGACAGACACCCTCAAGGGTTTCCCGAATGACCCCGAATTAGTGGATACTAAGCTTATCGGCTCACAAGTCACAGATATTGATCGTCGTGGCAAAGGCCTTATTATTCAGTTGGATACGGGCTATTCGCTCATCGTACATTTGAAGATGACGGGACAGTTGGTGTTTCGTCCTAAAGTGGGGGAAGGCTTTGGTGGCGGGCATCCGACAGATAGTCTGATTGGCCGCCTTCCTGACCGTAGTACGCGCGTCACTGTGTCTTTTGAAGATGGTTCGAAGTTATTCTTCAATGATCAACGCAAGTTTGGTTGGATGAAATTAGTCGAGACTGCCCGTGTGCCAGAAGACAGCTTTATGGCCAAGTTGGGGCCTGAAATGCTGGATGTGGATTTTACATTTGATCTTTTTCGCGAGCGTTTACAGCGTCGTAAACGGACGAGCATTAAGGCAGCGATCATGGATCAGTCGGTCATGGCTGGAGTAGGGAATATTTATGCCGATGAAGGGCTATATGCTGCGCGCATTCATCCCGCGACGCTCGTAGGAAAAGTGAGTACGATCAAACTTCGTAGGCTTTATCAAGCTTTGCGATCGGTGATGCAGTTGTCGATATCTCTAGGGGGATCAAGCGATAAAAATTACGTTGATGCAGAGGGCAAAAAGGGGAGCTATCTAACATTCGCTAAAGTGTTTCGGCGCGAGGGGCAATCCTGCGAGCGTTGTGAAGCAACCATAGTGAAGCTAAGAGTAGCGGGGCGAGGTACCCATATTTGTCCTCGCTGTCAGCCGGAACCTAAGCTATGATTGTTTTCCTTGGCGGGAGTAATGACTATGCGATAGTGCAGCATATGTCGAAGCTTAAACAGCAGTATGCGCGCAAATACGCCGATGCGCTTGAAATGGTTGAATGTGACTTGGCCGAATCATCACTCACATATCTTGAGCAACAGCTCTTGGCGGTACCAATGTTTTATTCTCATCGCCTGGTAATGGTTCGCTCTCTTGGGCAGGTGACTACTGAAGGGGATGCTTTGATGACATTACTCGAGAAGGTGCCAGATTCGACGGTCGCAGTATTAGACGGACGCGGTATGGATAAGCGTTCCAAGTTATATAAGACGCTGGCCGCACACCCTTCTGCCAAGCTGCATGACGCATTGTCGGAGCCTCAATTAGTTACCTGGCTCCTGCAAGAGGCGAGTCGCAGGGATGCACTTCTAGACCGAGCTGCTGCTCAATTACTCGTGCAGCGCGTGGCTGGTGATCAGTGGCGGTTACATCATGAGCTCGATAAGTTGGCTGCAGGCGGTGAGCAAATCACTCGAGAGCGCATCCTTGATGTCGTGCAGACTGATCCGACGAGCTCCGTTTTTGATCTTATAGCGTCCATTCAGTCTGGCGATGCTCAGCGTAGCCTACGGTTATATGATGAGCTTATGCGGATCGGAGCGAATGAGCAGCAGATTCTAGCAACTCTACAGTGGCATTTTCGAGTTATGACAATGGTTTTTCACGACGCTACCCCTGAGGAGCTAAAGCAATGCAATATCAAGCCTTACGCAGCATCAAAGGCAAAACAACAATCTCGTGGCTATAGCGCCGAAAGCCTCGCAGCAAGCTATCGGGATCTCTTATTGGCGGATGTGGATATAAAGTCAGGAATAAAAAAACCGCACCAGGCCATGACTGATCTGGTGCTAAGTCTTGCTTCGCGGGCGTGAGGCTAGCGAGCCTAGGCAGCTTTTTTAGCGGGAGCCTTTTTTGCAGCCGGTTTTGCTGCTTTTTTGACCGCTTTATCTGTGCCGTAAGCAGTATCGCTGACAGAGTTATATGAACGGGTAAGGGAGCTCTTGCGGCGTGCGGCGGTGTTTTTGTGCAAGGTGCCTTTCTTTGCAGCCTTATCGATCTGCGAAATAGCCTGTTTAAGCGATTCTTGGGCGGCCTTAATGTCATTCGTTGCTATTGCAGCAAGTGTCTGCTTGCTCGAAGCCTTGATGTTTCGCTTTGCAGCCAGGTTGCGTGAACGGCGCTTGGCTTGCTGACGAACTCTCTTCATAGCTGATTTAATAATTGGCATTCATTACAATCCTTGTTTATGCTGTTGGCGCCCGACTTAGATGGGGTGGGCGCGAGACCGATGTATCATAACTCAAACCTGATAATTTGTCAAAGTATTACTCATCCGAGCGCGTACAAAAAAGTTATGCTATTGACATTAATAATCAAATCAGGTACAATATCATATTCTCTTAAAGAATACGTATAACTTATGAATACCGAGATTACCCCGAAGCAACAAGCCACGGAGCTATTGAAGCAGGCCGAAAGTGTCCTGATCGTCACTGGCCGCCAGCCATCACTTGATCAAGTGATGGGGGTCTTTGCGCTACAAAACGCGCTGGCTGCAGCTGGCAAAAAATCGCATGCTGTAATTACAGACGAGCTACCACTTGGTGCTGGAGTTGTAGATACGGGCAAAATCTCTCGTACTCTCGACGGAGTACGTGACTTTATTGTTTCACTCGATCTCGCTCATGTAGAAGTAGAAAAACTAAAATACGATGTGGCAGATGGACGGCTCAATGTCACTATTACTCCTCACGCCGGCAATTTCAAATCGTCAGATGCTAGCTTCTCATACGGGGCATTTCAGTTTGATCTCGTGGTTGTGATCGGTGTGCTTTCAATTGGTAAGATTGACGCACTTCTCGAGCAGAATCCAACCCTTTTTGACGGGCTTCATCTTATAAATTACGATTTTCATCGAGTAAATGAGCAGTACGGAAGTGTTAACTTCATTGATACTAACGCTACGAGCGTGTGTGAGATGTTGATTGGCACAATTGATTCGCTTGGCTCAGGATTAATGAACGCGGATATTGCCACAGCTTTGCTTGCAGGGATTATGGCAAATACAAACCGCTTTACGACAGCGTCTACAACAGCAAAAGCCCTTACTATGGCGGCGCAGCTGATGAGTAACGGCGCACGGCAGCAAGAGATCGTCAAAGTACTGTTTAGTACACAGAAGCCGCAAGAAAAAACGGAGCAAAAAACCGTCGCACAGACGTTACCGAGCGATACGTTGCAGCAGCTTCAAGCAGCTGCCGAGCAGCTTAAGCAATCTGAAAATAGTGTTCAAGCTCAGCAGGTTCAGCCTCAAGTAGTCAGTCCTGGAATTCAATAAACTCGCGCATTTATAGTAAAAAGCGCATACTATTTGTATTCATTATGAAACGCGGAAAATTGTCTGAACCACAAGGGCTTTGGCTCGTCGACAAGCCATATAAAAAGAGTTCATTTTGGGCTGTGTATGTTTTACGCAAGCTCACGGGGATTAAGAAGATCGGACATGCCGGTACGCTTGATCCGTTGGCAACCGGGCTCTTGTTGCTTCTGGTGGGGAAGGAGTTTACTCGTCAGGCAGATTCGCTCTTAAAGCAAGACAAAGAATACGAACTTGAGATTACGCTAGGAGAGACCTCGACAACGGATGACCTGGAAGGCAAGCGCACACAAGTAAGTAATTTGAGACCTACTCAAGAGCAAGTCGATCAGGTCATAATGGGGCTAACAGGGGAGATACTACAAACGCCCCCTATCTACAGCGCGATGAAAGTGGGCGGGAAGCGAGCTTACAAGCTTGCCAGAGAAGGTGCTCAGGTTGAGCTAGCCCCACGTCCGGTCACAGTTTGTGAATGGCGTGATATTTCATACGACTACCCTGTAATTACTGCTACGGTGCGTGTCTCGAGCGGGACATATATTCGATCTTTGGCGCGAGATTTGGGGGAGGGACTCCAGACTGGTGCATATCTGACCGCTCTGCGACGTACAAAAATTGGTGAATATGATGTACGGGACGCCGTAGCACTTGAAAATATTCTCCCTATCTGATATACTGAGTAAACTATTATGACTACAACACAACTCGACAAAAAATCATTGGTCAAAAAGCACGGTAAGCATGCCAAGGACACGGGCTCTGCCGAAGTTCAAATTGCGATTTTTACTACTAAGATTGCGCAACTCACTGATCACCTGAAGAAGCATAAGCAGGACAATCACAGTCGTCGTGGTTTGCTTGCTATGGTTTCGAAGCGCCGACGCCTCCTAGATTACTTACAGAAGTCATCTCAGGAGCGGTACGAGGCTATCGTGAAGAAGCTCAAGCTCCGTCGCTAATCGACCTCCATACGTACAAATCGCTGCGTTAGCTTCTCCGGTGCTCCCTCATCGTACTAATCGTATGGCTCAGTCCGCCCCTCGAATTCGCCTTGCAGTTAATGCCGTATGGAAGCCCCTTCTTAAAATAACGATTATGCGTTTTTTGTAGTAAAATATATCTATTGATAACTAAATAACTTCGCTCTGCATGACAAGCAGGTGAAAGAGTAGATAGGATCATCGTCACGAGACGACCTGGTCATATGTTCTCTGGCACCTGACAAGAATCAGTGCAGACTTACCTCAAGAACTGAAGAAGGAATATAAGGAAATATATGAATATTATTCATCCGTTTGGTGGCAAGCAAGCCACCTTCGAAGCTGAATTTGCAGGAAAAAAACTAACTATTGAAACAGGGAACCTCGCGTTCTTAGCGACTGGCGCCGTAACTGTACGTTATGGCGATACGGTTGTGTTTGCATCCGCAGTGGTTGCAGCGGAGCCTAAGCCCGATCAGGATTTCTTTCCACTACTCATTGATTATGAAGAGCGTATGTATGCAGCTGGCAAGATCTCGGGTAGCCGTTTCATTAAGCGTGAAGGGCGTCCGAGCGAGAAGGCGATTTTGACTTGTCGCTTGATAGACCGCCCGATTCGCCCGCTTTTCCCTAAGGGTTACCGTAATGACGTCCAAGTCGTTGTTATGCCACTATCAGTCGATATGGAGCATGAGCCAGACATTATCGGCATCATTGCTGCCTCGAGCGCACTTATGCTAACGGGCGCGCCGTTTGAGGGCCCCGTGGCCGGTATTCGTATTGGTCAGATAGACGGAAAACTCGTCCCATTTCCCACGAATAGCGAACAAGATGCTAGTACGCTCAATCTGACGGTTGCAGGTACCAAGGATGCCATCATGATGGTTGAAGCTGGTGCGGAGGAAGTGAGCGAGGAGACAATGCTCGAAGCCTTGCAGCTATCGATTGATTCTTGGCGCCCTGTAATTGAGCTCCAAGAGCAGATGGTCAAAGAAATGGGCGTTGTGTCTCAGAAGTTTGATCTGTTTAAGGCGGATCAAGAGCTTACTGAGAAGATCGAGCAGTTTCTTGATGGCAAGCTCGGACAATATGTTCGCCACACAGATGGCCTAAAGCGTCAGGATTCGATTAATGAGCTTCGTGAAGCGGTGCTGGCGGAGTTTGGTCCGCTTCCTGCCGAGATGGAAGACGACAAAGAACGATTTTCTGCGGGGAAGGTCAAAGAAGCCTTTACGAAAGCTATAGATAATGAGATTCGTCGGGCTATTCTCGAAGATGGAGAGCGACCTGATCAGCGCAAGACTACTGAAATCCGTCCGATTTCTGGTGCTGCGGGTGTATTGCCACGCACGCACGGTTCGGCGATCTTTACGCGCGGAACTACTCAAGCATTGACATTGACGACGCTTGCACCGACGAGCTTTGCACAGTTGATTGACACGATGGAAGAGGATACGAGTAAGCGTTATATGCATCACTACAACTTCCCACCATATTCAACCGGTGAAGCGCGACCGTTGCGCGGTACAGGTCGTCGCGAAATTGGGCACGGTGCTTTAGCTGAACGTGCACTCGAGCCGATGATCCCTACAATGGAAGATTTCCCGTATGCAATACGTGTCGTGTCGGAGATCTTGAGCTCAAATGGCTCGACTAGCATGGCATCAGTTTGTGGTTCAACCTTGTCGCTGATGGATGCTGGCGTACCACTGAAGCGCCCGATTTCTGGAATTGCGATGGGGTTAGTGATTGATCACGCTAATCCTGGTAAGTACATTATTCTCTCGGATATCCAGGGTGCCGAAGACTTTGCCGGAGATATGGACTTTAAGGTTGCTGGTTCGAGTGAAGGCATCACCGCTCTTCAGATGGATATTAAGGTCAAGGGTATTACGGTAGAAATCATGCGCGATGCGCTTGCGCAGGCAAAGGAAGGCAGGGCTCACATCATGGGAGAAATGATGAAGATCCTTCCTGAAGCACGTTCTGAAATGTCTCCTTATGCACCACGCATTACAAAGCTTACGATTAATCCTGATAAGATCAAGGAAGTTATCGGTAAGGGGGGTGAGACTATTCGCAAGATCACCGAGGAGACTGGTACTCAAATCGATATCGAGGACTCTGGCTTGGTGATGATTTATTCCGAAGACGCAGAGAAGGCCGAGCAGGCTAAAACATGGATTGAGGCAATTACCGCTGAGCCAGAAGTAGGCAAGATATATGACGGCACGGTTACAAAACTCATGGAGTTTGGTGCCTTTGTAGAGTTTATGCCGGGTCGTGAAGGACTCGTTCATGTCAGCCAGATAGCCGAACATCGTGTTGAAAAAGTAAGTGATGAACTGAAGGAAGGTGACAAGATAAAGGTGAAGCTGCTCGAGAAAGACGACCGAGGAAGGTTTAATTTGAGCAAAAAAGCTGCTCAATCCAACTAGGTACATGATGGCGGGCGACGAACGTGTTCAAAGACAAACCAAACTTGATCAAATCGCCGCTCGCATTGCCTCTTGTGAGGTTTGTACCGAATTATGTAAATCAGTAAGCAATCCTGTGCCCGGCGAGGGTGACCCAGAAGCAGACATCGTGTTTGTGGGTGAAGCCCCCGGGGCAGAGGAAGATCGTCAAGGCCGACCGTTTGTTGGCGCGTCCGGTAAGTTTCTGGCAGAAATGCTTGAGTCTATCGGAATGACGCGCGAGGACGTATTCATCACGAATGTTGTGAAATATCGTCCGCCCAATAATCGCGACCCGCTCCCCGATGAGATTCAGGCCTGTCTCCCGTACCTCCTAGAGCAAATCGAAATCATTCAGCCAAAATTGGTAGTCTTTCTCGGGCGCCACTCGATGTCGGTATTCTTCCCCGAGAAGAAAATTGGCCAGGCGCACGGTCAGCCTATCAAGCACACCTACGCGCATGCCGGCAAAAATCGCGCTCAAGTCTTCTTGCCGCTCTACCATCCTGCAGCTGCCCTTTATAATGGTGGAATGCGCGAAACACTGAAGGAAGATTTTGCCAAAATTCCAGAAATCCTTCAGGAAATAACTTAGCTTTTATTCATTAAAACCAATCGATTAAGAAAGGAACATTATGTCAGATAATTTAACAAGTCGGCCGCTGTCGGCCGACGACATGCCGAAACCTTCGGTACAATCAGAATCAACAACTCGCCGTACGCCTGCGTCAAAACAGGGTAGCGAACAGGCGCGCGCAAGTGATCGCTCGCAGCGTCAGCAGCAAGGACGCGGCGCTCAGAATCGCACACAAGGTCGCGGTAGCCAACAGAGTCAAGGTCAGCGTGGTCGCAATAATAACGGCGGCGGCAATAGCCGTAATGGCCAGCGTCAGGAGCGTGGTGGACTTGGCCGCCCGCCTCGCATGCGCATGCCAAAGGGCCCTCAGACGTTCGTCACGGGGAGCTTTAACACGAATGGCTCGTCCAAACAGGCTGCAGTGAGTATCCCTGGAGTGAGCAAGATTGATGCTGGTAAGCTCAAGATCATTCCACTTGGTGGACTGAATCAAATCGGTAAAAATATCATGGCGTTGGAGTATGAAGACGACATTATTATTATGGACATGGGCTTCTCCTTCCCGGGCGAAGACCAGCCAGGTATCGATCTCGTGGTTCCAGATGTGACGTATCTCGAACAGCGCAAGCATAAGATTCGTGGAATCCTCATTACGCACGCCCACGAAGACCACGTTGGGGGTATTCCATTTCTCCTGCCGAAGATTCCGGCTCCGATCTATGCTGCGAAGTTTACGATTAAGTTTATCGAGCGCAAGCTTGAGGAATACAAACTTCCATTTAAGCCAGAGCTGCACATTGTGGATCAAGATAAGCATGATCGCATCCAGCTTGGTGTGTTTAATATCGAATTCTTGCGCATCACGCACTCTATTCCGGATGCTTGTTCTCTCGTGATTCGCACACCAGTCGGTACAGTTATAAATACCGGTGATTGGCGCTTTGAAGAGAACCCAATTGATGGGAAACCCTCTGACAAAGAACGACTTAAGCAGATCGGTGATGAAGGCGTCTTAATGCTGATGTGTGATTCGACCAGCTGTGAAAAGACTGGCCGTAGTGCTTCGGAGAGTGAGATTGTCGATACGATCGATGAGATTTTCGTGCGCAACTACAACAAGCGCGTAATTATTGCTGCTTTCTCAAGTCAGATTACCCGTATGCAAATCATTATCGACGCAGTCGCAAAGTCAAAGCGCAAGCTGGTTGTGGTGGGTCGCAGTATGCTCAACAACCTCGAGTTATCAGTCAAGCTCGGTTATGTGAAGATCCCAGCCGGACTACTCATCAAGGCTCGTGATATGGAGAAATACTCCGACGGTCAATTGGCCGTAGTATCAACTGGCTCGCAAGGTGAGACCTTCTCGGCCTTGCAGCGTATGGGTACTGGTGATCACCGCGACGTGAAGCTTAAGGGCTCCGATGTTGTTGTGCTCTCGGCTTCTATTATTCCAGGTAATGAGAAGTCGGTTTGGGGTATGGTAGATAATCTGTTCCGATGGGGAACATATGTTTACCAGCCAGCCACCGCTTCGATTGATGATCTTGGCACCATGCACACCTCGGGGCACGCGAGTGTCGATGAGATTAAAGAAATGATTCGGCTTGTACGACCGAAGTATTACCTGCCGATCCACGGTGAGATGCACCATATGTTCCATAACGCCGCGATCGCGCTGACTGAAGGCATCGCCGACAGCAATGTCTTTGTGATTGAAGATGGCCAGACTCTCGTTGTAGATGAAAAAGGTTCGGTCAAAGAAGGGCCTAAAGTACAGGCCGGATCTGTATTGATCGACGGTGCTGGCATCGGTGACGTACAAGAGATAGTCTTGAAGGATCGCCTCGCTATGAGCGAAAGTGGAGTATTTATGGTGGTTGCAACGGTCGACAAGAAGACCGGCAAGCTCGCTACGAGTCCAGATATCATCTCGCGTGGCTTTATCTATATGAAAGATAATGTCGAACTTGTACAGAAGAGTCGTCAGATCGTGCAAAATATCTTTGATAAGCGTGATAAAGCAATGCCAGCCAACTCACTGATTATCAAGACACGCATGCGCGACGAGATTGCAAACTACCTCTTCAAAGTTACGAAGCGCAATCCGATTGTACTTCCTGTAGTGATCGAAACGTAAGTCAAATCTATCATACCGATTAAAAGACCCCCTCGGACGAGGGGGTCTTTGATTATGAGGGAAGCTTGCCTAGCGTACGCAGCAACTCATCGAACTCGCCATCGATGACCAAGAAGATTAGATCGACGACTTCTTCGATATCAAGGTCTGAGGAGTTGATGATGCTGTAGCCGAGGGCTCTTGCTTGGCTCTCGCGAATCAGCTTGCCAACCAGCTTGCCATGGTCTATTTCGTCTCGTGTTGTGACCTGCTCAGGTGTTTCACCAATGCGTGCTGCACGAATATCGACATGCGCTGTCAGATAAAACTTGTGGGCTGCTTCGGGGAAGATGACCGTCCCTGCATCGCGGCCTTCGCAGACGATTGTGACAAAGAAGTTCTTGATCATGAAGTTGGCATACTGGTGCAGTCTTCGGTTGACCCATTTTCTCACGCGGGGGTTTGACGAAACGGGGGAGATCTCGATATTGACCTCACGCGTCTTGAGTTCCGTCATTCTGATGGGACGTCCGAAGGCGTGCGTGGCGACACCATCGGTGATCGCGATATCGGTCATCTCGTTGAGGGATTCAGCGAAATCCTCAACAGTGAGCGAGGGTTGCAATGCTTTACGGCGGATGTAGAGCACGGTCAAGATTCGATATACACTGCCACTATTGAGGCAGATGCCGCCAAGATGTTTGGCGACTGCTTCTGCAGCCGTCGATTTGCCACTCCCAGCCGGGCCATCGATCGTGATAATTTGAGCGGCCATGCGGCCCCTTTCATACTCTGGAGGTGCGTGATTTATGAATGACTATATCAGATGGGAGTGGGAAATCTCAAGGATAATGCTCTACTGCTATCGGATATATGGTAGTAGCTTATGTTAGTTTTTCATTACCTCTCATTTTCCAGGAGGGGATGATATTTGACAAGTCTTTATTTTATTGTCCAGTTGTGCTATAATGGTTATGTTCAGTTAAGGGTGAGCATAAGAGCCTGAAATCAGTCAATTCATCTGGCACAGTAGCAGAAAACCAGGCATAATACGATTACATAGGATATGGCAAAACGAACACGTAAATCAGCGCGGCCCCGAGCGGCCCGCAAACCAACTGTCGAAAAAGAGCCTTTGCTCTCGAAGGCAGCCAAACAAGACATCGCAGCGATTTTTATCGTCGGTGTTGCTGTATTAATTATCGTAGCTTTTTTTGGTGGTGCCGGTTCGCTAGGCATCAACCTTCTGGCTCTCCTTAAGACATTGATTGGTCAAGCTGTGTATCCGCTGCCATTCGCGCTTTTTTTCTTAGCCTATGCACTATTTCGTGTCAGTAAATACGAGCTCAAGGCAAATAACTATTTTGGCCTTATCGTCTTCTTCATATTGCTGGCTGGAATCGTGCAGTTTGGCATCGCAGGTGATGGATCGGCCTTGAGCGAGTTGTCGAATCAAGGTGGATTTATAGGCTATGGGCTTTGGATGCTCATTAACCCATTATTGACACGACCATTGGCTCTGTTTGTTTTAGTGTTGCTTGAGCTTGTTACGGTCATAATCGCGACAAATGTTCGCCTAATCGAATTGTGGCGTAAGGTGCGCGGAAAGAAGCCGGATGGCGAGCCAGAGCTAGAAGTAAAGCAGGCAGGATTTACCGTAAACACCAAGCTTCCATTCAAGGGTGCGATTGGTGGTGGCGAGGAGGATGTAAAGGCGAAGCCAACAGCCCGAGCAGTAACCGCCATGCTTGATAAGAATTGGAAGTATCCGCCGCTTGATTTACTCAAAGGCATGTCGACCAAGGCTGATGCCGGTAATGAAAAAGAAAAAGCCGGTGTGATCGGCACGACTTTTAAGGAATTTGCTATTGATGTAAAGATGGTCGGCGTGAATGTCGGGCCCACTGTCGCTCAATACACTATGCGTCCGTCGACTGGCGTGAAGCTGAATAAGATCACCACGCTTGATCGAAACCTTGCTCTTGCGCTGAAGGCACCGCAGGTTCGCATTGAAGCTCCGATTCCTGGTACTGATTTAGTGGGTATCGAAGTGCCAAATGAAAAAGCTGCACAGGTTCGATTGCGCGACATTATGGAAAGCAAGGAAATGCAGGCCAAGCCAAGTAAGCTTGAGTTTGTACTCGGTCGTGATGTGGCGGGAGATGTCCTGACAGCCGACCTCGCGAGCATGCCTCACTTACTTGTAGCTGGTACCACCGGATCAGGTAAGTCGGTTATGATTAACACACTCCTAACATCCTTCTTATATCGCAATTCCCCAGCTGAGTTACGTTTGATTCTCGTCGATCCAAAGCGCGTCGAAATGACGCTCTATAATGATATCCCGCATCTTTTGACACCAGTTATTTATGAGCCAGATAAGACGATATCGGCATTGAAATGGGCAGTTGGAGAGATGGATCGTCGCTTGAAGCTTCTAGCAGATAAAACGAAGCGAAATATTGCTGAATACAATGCGCTTAAAGAAGTCGAACCGATGCCTTACATCGTGATTGTGTTGGACGAATTCTCTGATCTTATGGCTGTCGCAGGTAAGGATGTCGAGGCACTGATTGTGCGCATCGCTCAGATGGCACGTGCCGTAGGCATTCATTTAGTGCTTGCTACTCAGCGTCCGAGCGTTGGCGTCGTGACTGGTATCATCAAGGCAAACGTACCGGCTCGAATTGCGTTAACAACTGCTAGCCAGATCGATAGTCGCACGATTATTGATCAGGCAGGAGCCGAGAAGCTTTTGGGTAAGGGTGACATGCTTTTTTCTTCGCCTGAGTTTATGAAGCCGAAGCGTGCTCAGGGTGTACTGCTGACAAACGAAGAGGTTAGCGCAGTTACAAAATTCTTGCGTGATGAACAAGCCCCAGAATATCTGGATGATGTTTTGGCGCAAGCCGTAAAGATCGGTCACCGTGGCGTCATGGCTGCAGGTGGCGGCGGACGACATGACGACGATCTCTACGATGAGGTGCTGGAATTTGTGCTACGTTCAGGGGAAGCTTCTTCGAGTCGTATTCAGCGTCAGTTCCGGGTTGGTTACGCACGTGCCGCAAGTCTGATTGATATGCTTGAAGACAATGGCGTGATAGGGCCGAAGGACGGCGCGAAGCCGCGTAAGGTATTGATATCGAGCGCCGATTTAGCCGGATCAGAAGGGGGTGGCATGGAGTCGCATGCTGCGGAGGAAGGCGGGACGGATGAATGAACGCCCGATTGAATCTACTGCACCAGTTCCTCGATCGCGTCGTAGCGCAAACCAGCCGCTAGCTACGATTCTCAAGCATCGTCGTGAAAGCTTGGAGCTTAGTCTCAGCGAGGCCGAACAAGCGACGCGTATTCGATTGAGTTATCTTGAGGCTATTGAGTCCGGTGATTACGACGAGCTGAAGGATGATGTTTATTCACGCGGCTATGTGCGTAATTATGCCGACTATCTTGGACTTGACCCTAAGCCAATTATGAAGATCTACGAGCGTGAACGGGCTTCGGAGCGCGAGATGCGCCGGCAGTCGCGGCGTAAGCAAGGTGGGGCAGTCAAGTTCGGCCTCAAGCCGATTCGCTCGAAGCAAATGATCATCACCCCGCGTACGTTTTTTTTGATCTCGATCGTGGCTATGTTCGCGGTGGTTGTACTGTATATCGGTTGGCAAGTTGCGGTTTTATCGGCGCCACCTCGCTTGAGTCTTAATACGAATGAAGCGACGAGCGTCACGACTAATTATGGTTTTGTATCTGGTCGAGTTGATGGTGGATCTGATCTGTTTATTAATGATTCGGCAGTATTAGTGGCTGCGGATGGTAGCTTCCGAGAAAGAATCGCGCTTGTTGATGGTCGTAATGAGATTCGTTTGTCGGCCAAGAACCGTCTGGGTAAAATCGCCACGCAAACCTATGTCATTACGGCGACTCTAGCGAAAGAGGCGAGTAGTACGGTGAGCCCTACGGTAGCGGTCAGTGCGTCAGACCAGGTGAAGGTAGTGGTGAGCGCGAAAAGCGCGCCAATTGCCTTGGTGGTGCAGTCTGATGGCAAAGAAGTCTTTCGGGGGAGTGTTCAGCCTGATGCTCCTCAGACTTTTACTAGTGCAAAGGAACTCGTGCTTAACACAAATAATGCCGGGATCACGAGCGTTGCCCTTACGAATAAGGCAGTTCAAAACCAAGACCTCGGTGTGCTGGGTGGGCTTGGTGAAGCGCAACAAAGCGTTCGATTTACGCTCGATAGCGCAACGCCTCTCAGGTAGTCATATAGATAACCCATATGCTTGAGTCGCTATTAGTTTGATGGTACTGTGACTCTGATCTAGTAGTACCTACTTCAAGGGAGACCCCGTGGATCTATCAGCGATTCGAACCTGTGTCGAGACAGAGCTCGAGCTGCTTGGTGAACAGACGCCGACCATGCTCGATCGCACCCTCAAGCCAACGTCCAATGATGCGACGTCGGAGCCGGCGCGACACCATGATCGGTGTACTGCCTTGGCCAAGTACCTCTTGGAGCGCTTGAAAAGCCGAGAGGACTTGCGGGTCAAGCAGGTCTCGGTCAACACAGGGAGTGGCGACAAATCGAACAAAGACCTGTACTTCCATGTCGAGTTCAATGACGGGAGTACGTCCAAGTTGACCTTCGAGGTTCGGACGGGCCTTGGTTGGTATCTCGGTGTTCAGCGCGTCGTCAATGCGACCACCAAGGAGCGTCCTTCGCTAACGCCGGAGATGACGCTCATCTTGCATGCTCTTGCAGTTCAGTCTGGAAGCGAGAGTCGAGACTTTGCGCGGCAGCTACTCGGCCCATACTTGCGTGGTCAGGCAGCCGAACTTCTTCGTCAGATTGAGACAGATACCGATCTCGCGACTGCGATGACCCTTCATGGTGTATTCCCTGACGATCTCTCGAAGGCGTATGAGAGTTTGTTGCCGACTGGCAATGATGTCATTGACGTGACTACGGCAGATGTAAGCTCACCGCTGGGGCTCGGCGCTGGAGATGGTGCAGAGTCGTGACTTATGGTCGTCCCGAAGGGGACGGCCAATTTTTATTACGAACAAAAGGCGCTTGACATGATCGGTAACTGTTCGGTATTATCGATTTAAGATAATTCATATAAGATAGGAGAGGTGATATGCCAGTAGCTCAAGCCGATAAGCCAACTAAGACGAAAGAGAATTCAGTTATGGAAGTAGATCCAAAACATTCAAAGAACGAAAAAGCTGCACGTTTAAAGGCAGTTGAACTAGCAGTTGATCAGATTGAGCGACAGTTTGGAAAAGGTTCAATTATGCGCTTGGGCGAGGGGATGCATGTGCATGTGGAGACTATACCAACTGGCAGTCTTGCACTTGATCTTGCGCTAGGCGGGGGGATTCCAAAAGGACGTATTATTGAAATCTATGGCCCTGAATCAAGCGGTAAGACTACGTTGGCTCTGCATGCCGTAGCTGAAGTGCAGAAATCAGGTGGCTTGGCAGCTTTCGTTGATGCTGAGCACGCACTAGACCCAGAGTACGCAGCAAAGATCGGCGTGAATCTTGATGACCTCCTCATCTCACAGCCAGATACAGGTGAGCAGGCACTGGAGATTACGGAAACTCTCGTGCGCTCAGCGGCTGTAGATATTGTGGTGGTTGACTCCGTCGCTGCACTCGTACCGCGAGCTGAAATTGAGGGGGAGATGGGTGATGCGCATGTTGGCCTTCAGGCACGATTGATGAGTCAAGCGTTACGTAAGCTTACTGGTGTCATTAGTAAATCTAAGTGCACTGTTATCTTTATTAATCAGCTTCGTATGAAGATTGGTGTGATGTTCGGAAATCCGGAGGTAACCGCTGGTGGAAACGCTCTAAAATACTATGCCTCAGTTCGTCTCGATATACGTCGTACAGAGCAAATCAAAGAAGGCGATCAAAGCGTCGGTAACCACGTCAAGGTAAAAGTAGTGAAGAATAAGATCGCTGCACCATTCAAGATTGCTGAGTTTGATATCATGTTCAATCAAGGCATATCGAGATCGGGCGACATGATTGATTTGGCTGTGAAGTACGAGTTGATACAGAAGGCCGGATCATGGTTCTCTTATAAGGACGAAAAGATTGGTCAAGGGAGAGAGGCAGCTAAATCATTCTTGGATGAGCATCCAAAGGTTGTTGCAGAGCTTGATAAGCAGATTCGTGAGCTAGCCAAGGCCGGTAAGTAGCTAGTAAGTACGAAAGAGGTTTTCTGTGCTGGTAATTACCGATTTGAAGCCACAACGCCGAGGGGGCTACATAAATGTTGTGGTCGATGGAGAGTTTGTATGTGGACTCTCGGACTATCAAGTGGCTCTCTTTGGCCTTCACGTCGGTGATGAGGTCACGCGTGAGCGGATAGACGAGCTGCAGGCTAGCTCGGTCGCCGGGAAGAGCTATGCGGCCGCTTTGCGCTTCCTCTCATACCGCATCCGCAGTATTGGTGAGGTTCGACAGTACCTTAGTAGAAAAGAATATCCCGAAGATATTATTGATGCGTTATTACAACGACTTATTCGTGAGAAATATCTCGATGATTCTGACTTTGCGCAGCGCTGGGTACGCATGCGGATGGACCAAAACCGTTCGCTTGCTGTAATTCGTGCTGAGCTGATGAAGAAGCAGATCGATGCGTCTAGTATCCAGCGAGCACTAGATGGAATAGATAGTGATGATGTTAAGATGCAAATCCAGCATCTCGTACAAAAAAAGCGCTCGCTGTATGCGACGCCAGAAAAACTCGTACAATACCTGATACGCAAGGGGTTTCGTTACTCTGACATAAGACAAGTTATGGCAGAGAGCGAATAACCGCTTGCTCAGGTTTATCTATCTATGTGTGATTTTGCGTTCTATTTTTCTAGCGTGACACCACTACTGCGCGAACGCAGACGGCGATGGCAATTAGCCAGAGTGCTACAGTTATCAAAGCCCACAACCCTCCTTTTGCATACAATCATAGGCTTAAGGCCTATGTAAGCACAAGCAGACAATAACCGAACATTGTAGTATTTAGTACAACAATTTACGCGGGTACCGCTTGAGTCGCCTTGGTTCGTTGGGAGACTCGGGTCGCTTTAACCTTGATTAGTTTTTTTTTGCTGTCAACATCAATAATCTGTGAACGTCCAATGACGAGCTGTGTATTTCGGAATCTTCGCCACACTGGAGCTGAGACATGGATGCGTTCTACACGAAAGAGTGGTATTGAGAAGCTATAGTCTTCGAGTCGCCCGATCCGTTTACCATTTTCGTCAATAACGCGAAAGTGCAAAAGTTCACAATGAGCATTGATAGCGTCTCGTGCGCGTATAAAATCATCGCGGACCCCGACTGCATCAAAGTTTGAGTGCATAACACCACTTTTCGTATCGCATGAGACCTGATCGGTCCGTATATAATGCCGGACGGGTCGTTTGTCACCCGCACTGAGTCCGAGTATTTCTATTTCAAAATTATCAGGGTTGATGATGAGCTGCTCAATCACACCGATAAGGGGAGTGTCTGTACTTTTTGCATCAAGCAGCCAGGTACCGCGTATTTTTGAAGCAAGATATTGCATATCGAGATTATAACTCAAGGTCAACTGCTTGACCCAAATCCGCATTTTCGGTATAATTACGGTATTGTTAGATTAAATTAATACCCTTTTTACTGAATCTCATAGAGGATTCGGTGAATCTGTCAAATTCATCCTAGTATGGAGACAGGGAACCGCAGAAAGGAAAGCTATGCGACAATACGAAGTTGCAGTGGTCTTGCACCCTGATCTCGAGATTGATCTCGAGCGTGCACTGACTAAAGTTGAGACCGTGATTACGGGGCTCGGCGGAAAAATTAATAACAAAGACAATTGGGGCAAGCGCAAACTTGCTTACAAGATCAAGAAGCAGGATTGGGGAATCTACGTTTTTTATCAAGTTTCTCTTGATCCTTCACAAGTTCAGCAACTAGATAATACGTTGCGCATCACCGAAGAAGTCATGCGATATCTGGTTGTATCTCTCGAAGACATTAAGTCGATCAATCAGGCTAAGACCGACACTAAGAATCCAAAGGCCGACAGGCCAGCCAAGGCAGATAAGGCGCAAGACAAAGTAGAAGACGAAGCACCAGAAGATAACGAGAAGTAAGAAGGGAATACGCATTATGGCTAAGGACTTCAATCAGGCAATCATTATGGGGAATCTCACGCGCGATCCAGAATTGCGCACCACGCCATCCGGTCAGTCAGTCGCGAGTTTTGCTATCGCCACCAATCGCAGCTGGCAGGATCCACAGAGTGGCGACCGCAAAGATGCTGTTGAGTATCATGATGTTGTTGCTTGGGGTAAGTTGGGTGAGCTCGTAAGCCAGTATCTGACAAAGGGACGTCGCGCAATGATCGTTGGGCGCTTACAGACTCGTCAATGGGATGCGCAGGACGGATCAAAGCGATCACGCACCGAGATCGTGGCAACTGACATCAACTTTATCGGTGGCCCTGGTGAGGGTGGGGGTGGAAGTGATGCTCCATCGCCCAAGAAAGTAGCTAAGGACGCACCACCGATTGAAGATATGGGTGACGATGAGATTAATTTGGATGACATCCCATTCTAATAGGGGTGCTGATATGAAAGGAATAAATTAGATAATGGCAGAATTTCGTAAGCAAAACCGTCTCTACAGTGAAGACATTACTGTTATCGACTATAAAGACGTCAAACTTTTGCAGCGCTACGTAAATAGCGTTGGTAAAATTGAAGGGCGTAAGCGCACTGGGGCTTCCATGAAGCATCAACGCTTGCTGGCTCAGGCTTTGAAGCGGGCTAGGCATCTAGCTTTGCTTCCATTCGTCGTTAAATAACGACGCGTTTTGAGCGGCATCTGCATCGTTGATGCTTTACGATTCTCGCTCATCGTACGCATAGTACGACTCGCTACGGTTCGCAGCATCGCCTTGGAGCTGCTCACTCAGAAACACGTCTCACGATAATATTAAGGAGACATATACAATATGTACGGACCAACTGACTTACGCAAAGATACCCTCATCGAGATAGATGGAGCGCCCTACAAAGTCGTCGATTATGCACAAAAGCAGATGGGTCGAGGTGGTTCCATAGTGAACACCAAGCTCAAAAATCTCATAACGGGCGGGGTAATTGATCGAACGTTTCGTAACGATGAGCGCGTGAAGCCGGCTGACTTGCAGCGCGTAAAGATGCAGTATCTCTATACACAAGGTGATACGCATTCGCTGATGGATTTGGAGTCGTATGAGACTCACGAAGTTTCTATGAGCGTTGATGCGGATTTGCCGAAGTACATTATTGAAGGTGGTGAAATCGAAGGCTATCTCTTCCGGGATCAAATAATTGGCTTTGAATGGCCGAAAAATGTGCCCTTGAAGGTTGTAGAGGCGCCAGGATCAGATAAGGGTAACTCGGCTGCTGGTGCGACTAAGGCCGTGAAGCTCGAGACTGGCATCGAAGTACAAGCTCCGTTATTTATCAAGGCTGGTGATATGGTCAAAGTAGATACACGTTCAGGTGTCTATCTCGAACGCGTGAAGTAGAGTAAGTCCTACTTGCTTCTCGAGCGTATAATGTGTCGCAGGAGTATTGCATGTCATTAGATTCAGACATTAAGAAGATTGCCAATAAGCCAGACCTATCAGCCGCTGAGCTGTATCGGGCTCTGAAGCAGATGTACGATGAGTTATGTGCTCGCGAGATGAATCCCGCTTCTGGCAAAGATCTATCTGATGAGCTTACTGTGAGAGATGATAGCCATAAGCCGACAGCGTATCATTTTGCACACTTGCTTTGGGATTTCGCCGAGTGGATCGATGAAGGTAGTGAATATGCTAAGGCCGAGATAGCTGCGTTGAAACCGGAGATCGAAAAGAGTCTTGAGCGGCTAAAAACCGACGGCTGGTTTCCTTCAAAGAAAGCCCTAAGCTTGTTGTATGTGCAAAGAGAAGGTCACCTCATTAATGCCACTCAAGGCATACTCATTATTGATGATGATCCTGGTCTGCGCCTGAGGGCACATATCCCGAGATTTGATCTCCTTAAGTTATTGTTGACTAAATATTTGGATTTAGAGAGTCTGTATCAGCACATTCCCCAGGAGGTAGGCAACTACCAGTTACGCGAATCGTACATTACCTGGATTTTGTCCGAAGATCTCGAGGCTTAGTCTTTACCATACCGCTCATTCTTGAAGAATGTTCGGTGTAATAGTATACTTTGCGTCATTCTCAAATTCGATAGAGAAGGGAAAGTACCTTGGATCTCAATCCAGTAGAAGGTTGTCAGGTTTGCGATATTCTTGAGTCTGAAGGGCGCATGGGTATCGTCACGACCGAATTCTGGCAAGTGACACTCGCTCCAGACCAGTTCTATCTAGGGCGCGCATATGTAACGAGCATCAGGCACGTGGGAGAGCTAAGTGATCTCTCAGAAGATGAGTGGATGGACTTGCGTTTCGTGATTCAGTCTTACGAAGAGCAGGTCAAAACCAGGCTCGGCGCAACGCATGTGACATGGGCTGCGTTGATGAACAATGCATACCGCGATCCCGATCCAAAGCCACATGTCCATTGGCATGTTCGGCCGCGTTATGCTCATCCAGTAGAAATCGGAGGTA
Source organism: uncultured Candidatus Saccharibacteria bacterium (assembly GCA_964613485.1). GTDB lineage: Bacteria > Patescibacteriota > Saccharimonadia > CAILAD01 > JADZGC01. The sequence goes on along the minus strand of CAZTHB010000002.1, from coordinate 16,501 downwards.
TTGAATTCAGCGATCTTGAGTTTGGTGAGCACCATAAGCGCGAGGTGACGAATGTAGTGCCTAGGGAGTTACTGCGTCAGATTCAGACTCGACTGTTGGGTGGTTGAGAATGGGCTCGGTCTACGGACCGGGCTATTTATTTCGATAGAACTACACGTTGAATTTAAACAGAACCACATCGCCGTCCTGCATGATGTAGTCGCGTCCCTCAAGGCGCGCCTTACCTGACTCTCGTGCACCGGCCCACCCTCCTAATCCAACAAAATCTTCCCAGCCCACGACCTCAGCTTTGATGAAGCCCTTTTCAAAATCAGTATGAATGACCCCCGCAGCTTCTGGAGCGGTTGCACCTTGTGGGATGACCCAGGCTTTAGCCTCCTTTTCGCCAGCGGTGAAATATGTCTGCAGGCCTAGTGTCTTAAATCCAAGATGGGCGAGCTTCTCGAGCCCCGATTCATGTTGGCCGTATTCGCCAAGCAGCTCATGTGCGTCTTCACTACTCATGTCCTTAAGCTGTGATTCGAGCTCGGCACAAAGTACGATTGCGGAGAGGGGAGACACACTCGCGATGAGTTCAGCATGTCGTACTGTATCACTGAGCCCTGCTTCGTCGACATTGAAGACGTAGATAAAAGGCTTGGCGGTTATTAGTTGGAGTTCGCGCACGGCTTGCGGAATCTCTTCGGTATATTGCGTGATCGCCAGCTCGCCATTATCCAGTGCGTCACGCAGAGCTTGTAAATCCGCAACCGCTTGTTTTGCTTCTGGGGAGTTCTTTGACTCTTTTTCGTAGCGTGGAAGAGCCTTATCGATAGTTGAGAGATCGGCTAGAATGAGCTCAGTTTTGATAGTATCGATGTCGCGCGATGGATCGATGGAATTGTTGACATGAATTATGTCATCATTCTCGAAGGCACGCACGACTTGCACGATGGCAGCACATTCTCGAATGTGACTTAAGAATTTATTACCCAAGCCAGCTCCTTCGGCAGCTCCCTTTACGATGCCGGCGATGTCTGTGAAGCTCACGGGGGCGGGAATAGTTTTTTCGGAGCCTACGACTTCAGCTAGGCGCCCAAGACGGTTGTCAGGAAGCGGTACTATGCCGACATTGGGTTCGATCGTTGCGAATGGGTAGTTGGCTGCAAGAATGTCTGACTTTGTGAGGGCATTGAAGAGGGTGGATTTGCCCACGTTTGGCAGACCGACTATGCCGATACTTAGATTGCTCATCCGGACATTGTATCAGATAGGAGAATATTTTGCAGATCAAGCATAATTTTGATTCATCACGATCAAAGTGCTTGCGCTCACTTATGTCCCACGGTAACATAGACGTAAGTATTATGACGTGGAAAAGGTATGCCTCGATCAATCGATAGTTTGCGTCCCAAGAAGGACGGCGGCAAGCTGCAGCGTGGCAGTGTGCCTACTACTGTTGTGCAACCAACTGTGGCGACCAATGCAGGGAGTGGGGAAATAGAAGGCCCAGCTAATATCATGAAGCACAAAGCGCCTCGGTTTACGCTCAAGACCAAGATCCTGGGTATTTTTGTGATTGTGCTTGTGGCTGCAGTCGCTTTTGTTGGTTATAACTACTTTGTGAATAGGGATGCTGTCGCACGAATAAAAGGGAAGACGATAAGTAAGCAGCAATTTGAGGATGCCAAGAATGCATATGGAAAGCTAGCGACAAATCGTGATGGCAGCACGTCCGGCACCGATGTAGAGAAGTACGCGCGAGAGCAACTCCTCATCGAACAGGCAATGTTGGCAGATATGGAGCGAAATAAATTGTCGCTCAAGGACTCTGATATCGTCAAAGAGCTCCAAAAGAATCCAGATTCTTTGAAGGGTAGCAATGATGCGGAGACGATTCGTCTCAATATTGAGGCCATCAAGGCTATATATGGATTTACCGATGATGCAACTGCAATTCGAGCTATCCGCATGCGTGCAATGCAGGATGTGCTTGCGACTAAGGTTCTGAGTTATCGAGATGTATTGCACGTCATTACTCGCTGGGATATCTCAGCAGTAAATGGAGTTACATGGTCTGAGGCTGAGGCCGATCGCCTAGCGAAGGGAGCGCTCGAGCAAAGAATTTTGCCACTCATGCAACGCAATGCAAGTGATGAAGAGATTATTAATGTAGCAACGAGCGGCAGAGATCTAGAAGATTCAAGCGCGTTATCGCCATCAGCTGCGATACCAATCAAGATGCTGAATCTCAATAGGGCAGCGAATCCCGGACAATTTCAAGACCAGAGCGAGTGGAATGAAATAGAGCGCCTGACGAAGGTTGGTGAATTTACGCCAATCACGAAATCTGCAGCTGGATACTATTACATTGATCGCTTGACTGCTATTGGTGAAGGCTCATTCGCTTCGTGGGATGACTACAACGCGCAGGTGCTAAAAGATGCAAGTCTCTTCAATGACGGGTGGGATGTTCGCAAATTGACTTCCGCCTTCTCGCAGAAGCAGATTGCTGATAACGATGCATTTTTCTGCTCTATTGCGAGCAATAGCTCGATATTCTCAAAGATTGCTCGCTCCATCTTGGGCGTTCAAAATGCCTCTGCTTGTAGTGTGACTGCGACGGATCGCCATACGGTGACATTTAGCGGTAGGGTGATGCGCTCTTCTGGCGACCCGTGGTCGGGGGCTACAGTGTTGGTTACGCCGCGTGCAGGTCAGGCCCGCTGCGGTAACGCCTCTGCCGATGGTGCTTTTCCTACGGACGGGGCAGGCTATTGGTCATCTGGTAGCTGGAGTGCTAATGCTCTGAGTGACAGAAACGCATCGTTGACTGGTCAAGCTTTTAGCTGCTATATCAAGTGGCGCGCGATCGTCACAGTTCCAGGAGGCTGTCAGAAGGACGTGGATCTGATTATGCCATCTGGTGCGAATGGGTCCAATCAGGGCAACAAGGACATCTACATAGACTGCGCGCCAATTTTGAAGGGCACGATTAAGATCACGCATATCCTTCATAATCGTGATGGTTCTGTGGTAGAAGGGCGGGTACCGACCGACAAGAGACTGGTTGATTGTGTATCAAGTACGAGCATTGCTGGACCAGGCAATCCATTCGGGTTTACCTTTATTTGTCTTGATAATGACACTCAATCTAGCGCTGAATGGAGGGATGAGATAAACTCCGGCGGTTATTATTTGGCGCTTATCTCTAATGTAGGCGGCACAGTGTCTCCTATGGATCTTAACGACAACTGGTCTTACTTAAAGATGGAAGCAACGTATTCAAACCAACCTCCTGGTGCAGTGTTTGACATCACTGCCGAGCCGCATAGCTTTTATGTAGGATCTGGTGTCACGACAAGCATCACGGTGCACTTTAAGGACAATCGTCCAGAAGAGCCACCACGAGTAAATTTCACTGGCCGTAAGATAAACGAAGCTGGAGCTGTTGGTAGTCCGTATGGCGGAGCGAATGTCTGTATTGACTCGACGGCCTGCGACACAAGTAACCCATATGCGATCAACGGTATCTTGGCAAATCAAGCTCACTCGTTGACCTCAGCGAATGTTACTGGCTTCGATCTCGTTGGGTATAAGGAGAGTGGTGGGCCGCTTATCCCGTCATCGACCTATCAGTACTATGCTGGCCAGGCGGGTAATGGCGAGACTATTACGGTGGATTGGGTATATAAACCAAAGATCAGCGGCACTATCACATCGACATGCTCTCTTATTACAACTAGTGTATCTGGTCCGAGCGGGACTACAGTTGACCTTACTATTGATGGTGTTTCACTCGGTAGTAGCTCGAGTATAACTGTACCAAACGAGTACAAGGATGGAGTGACTCGCACATTGCGCCTCACCGCAACATATGGAGGCACTACCTACAATCTCGATACGAAGACACACGTTTGCGCGAATAGTGCCCAGTGTATTAGCAATAACTTCAATGCCGTGCTCGGCGGCGGGGCAGATATGGCAGGCACTATCAATGTACAAGTTGTAATGGGTAATAATGGTGGCTCAATATGGAAGAAGAAGCCAAGTGTAGATGAAGGCCACCGCCTAGTTTTGACCGAGGATAGCGATGAATTTTGGACTAGTCCCACTACACAGTTGGTGTCTGGTGGAGCGCTTAGCGATAGCGACACGGTAAATCCAGGTGCTAACCATACATTTAATGTCTCCCTGAAGCCACAAGCTGCAAATATTACAGGTCGGAACATCCCACTTAAGGTGCAAATGGCTTATGTAGGACCAAGTGGTATAGAAGAGTTTGGGCAGATTTGTCAGACAACCGTAACTGTGCGAGGATTCTATCATCCATGGCTGAGAATTCAGAATGGCTCTACTACATCGCTAGATATGATAAGTAGTCAGGGGATTGTTGGGCAGCCCTCAGGCGTGCGCGGTGTAAGGAAAGCTACTGACCCAAGCTTTGACACAACCTATATGGTTATGGCAGTGATGGGTGGGAGTAACTTCTGTAGCTCAAATGCATATTTATTCGGGCAGGCAAATGCTAACTCTGCTTGCGCTTCAACCTTCTCTCCATACGAAGTCACGTTACAGAAAGACCAGATGTCGAGTTACTATGATCGAGTGAAGAGCATCGCAGATAGTTCAACTTGCACATCCTACGATCCAGCTAAGCCGCCGCTTGATCCTACGAAGCGTGCTGAGAAGAAGATCGGTAGTATTAACTCTGTACTGAACGCGGCAGGGCAGTATATCGGTGGCAGCTTTATAGGCAGTAATTGCCCGGCATTTCATATAGTAAACGGCGGAGACACCCTAAACGGTCCTTCTCCAAAAAAATACAATGGTGGTAAGGGCACTGTCTTACTGGATGATTCATTGACCATCAAAGCAGATATTGTCGCAATGAGTCCGGCAACTGTAAGTTATAACTCAGCAGGTGATCTGACGGATCTGGCAGCGGCATTACCGAGCCTCGGAATTCTCGTTAAGGGCGATGTGTATATTGACCCAGCAGTTACCCGAATAGATGCGTACATATTTGCTACCGGTAAGATCTATACTTGCTCTGCTTATCCAACGAACACGACCGGATACAAAAACCCAGCCAGTCCAGCAGAAGTTGCTCAAGCCCAGCAGTGTAATAAGAGGCTCGTGGTGCGTGGAGGTCTGTATGGGTTGAATGGTGTAGCCTTTGGACGTAACTATTTCCAAAACAACACGGGTCTACCAATAAGTAATCCTGACTTCGATTATCAACCTGAGGATAGATATTGGGGCGAACCAGCTGAAGATATTATCGGTAATGGTATGAGCCTTATTACAACCCCTCCTGGATTTGACCTTTTGCCAAATGGTAACTCAGACTCCCTGGTATACCTACAGGGCAATTACACCCCTAAGCTTTAAACGCCTTACCTCCAATAGGCAGCGGTTCGCAATAGTAAAAACTCATAAGCTAAAAAGTCCCCATTCACGAAAGTAGTTATGGTAAAATTAAGTAGGAATTATCATAACTAGTATGCAAGTATTTACAGAAGATGAACATTACTTTGGTGTAGATCTCGGTAACTCCGGGGTTCGACTCGTTGAGCTCAAAAACATACACGACAAACCTACGCTCGTAACGTACGGTGACATCGAGCTCCCACAGGGGATCATGAGCTCTGACGCACCGGCGGACCTCGAGCGAGTCGCGGCTGCATTAAAGCAGCTTGCAAATGATGCTCGTGTGAGCACCAAGAACGTCGTAGCTGGGCTGCCGGCGAGTAAGGTATTTGCGAGCATCATCAAGATGCCGCAAATGACCGAGCAGGAGATCGCGCACTCTATCCGCTATCAGGCTGACAAATATATCCCAATGCCGCTTGAGCAGGTCAAGTTGGATTTTACGAAAGTGACGCAAGATAAGGATGTTGCAGAGATTGATGTGCTGATCGTGGCTACACCAACAGTAGTCGCAAATAAATACCTCAGTATCTTCCAGTCGGCTGGACTTGAGCTTATGGCATTGGACGTCAATGCGATCGCTCAGGCACGAGCCATGGTGCCGACTGCTGACATCGACGTTGTGCTGGTTGACTTTACGTCGCTCACGACCGATATCGCATTAGTGGCAAAAGGTGTAACTGGCCTTATTCGATCGGTCAATATTGGCGCGAAGTCGCTCATTCGCGTGACAGCGCAAAATTTAGGTCTCGATGAAGTGCAGGCCGAGCAGTTCGTGCGGAAGTTTGGCATGACCCAAACAAAGCTTGAAGGCCAGGTATTTCGCGCAATGAAGCCACTTCTCGATAATATCGTGGATGAGATCCGTAAGTCAGTCGACTTTTTCTATAGTCAGGGTAATGCAGGGAAGATCGAAAAGATTGTCATAACGGGTGGCCCAGCTGCTATGCCGGAGCTTCCGGTGTACCTGGCTAATGCCCTTGGATTAGCGGTTGAGATGGGTAATCCATGGCAAAAGATTAGCTACTCACGAGACTTTACTGATCGCTTAGCGGGCATGGCATTGTCTTACTCGACGGCCGTTGGTCTAGGCTTGAGGAACATGGTGTAGTATGTCGCTTCGAGTTAACCTCCTGCCAGAGGCTCGCATCCTCAAGCTCAAAAATCAGCAGACCCGTCGACTGGTGACAATTATTGCAATGCTGGTATGTACGAGCGTGGGTGCTTCGATCGTCATCCTCCTCCTCCTGCTTGGAACACGTACATTACAGTATCGTGGTAACTCAGATACAATCTTGAGTCTCAAAAAAGACATTGAACTGAAGAAGAGTGTGGAAGAAGACGTTGCGTGGTTTAATGATTCGCTTAATGCGTCGTATAGCGTAAGCAATAGCCGCATCCTTATTAGTCAGCTATTTGATCAATTGGCTGAAGCCTTGCCAAAAGAGGTAAAGATGACTTCATTAACAGTAGACCCGGGCTATGAGGTCAAGGCTACCGTTACGGCTCCTGATTTTAATACTGTGGCGTTGTTTGGCAATGCGCTTAGTACGTACAATACATATCCAGAGAAACAAATCCCAGGCCTTGATTTGAAAGCAGTCTTTACTAATGTAAAAATTGACTCAGTCTCGAATAAAAAGAATAAAAGCTCAGATCAAAAGGAATTTTCAGTGGTATTTTCTGTGGATAAAGATCTGGTGCAGAAGTTTAGAAATGATGCCACGAAAACAGGGCAGGGGTCGTAGCTATGGCAATCAAAAAAAACGATACAGCGCAGAATAAAAAGTTTCAAGCTCCTGATACGAGATTGACTCAACTGCAACAGACAAGTATGCGCAACTTCTTGATTATTATTATTACCGGTACGGTTCTCACGGTTCTCGTGGGTGGATATTTTATCTATCAGCTTGCGCAAGCTAACATCAAAAAGTCGAATGAGATAAAGGCCCAGGACATTTATATTAGTCTCGCAAATAAGAAGATAGAAAAGCTCAAGCAGTCAGAGAGCCAGCTAGCAAAAATCAAGACGCCGGACTCAAGTGGGGTGTCAGATTTCTCGCGCATCACCGAGCGAGTTTTGCCAGCAACAGACGATCTTGGTACGATCCTCACGATCTTTCAGAAAATTCAGTCACAGACTCTAGTCGATATCGATAATGTTTCTAAGGAAAGTCAGGTCGCGTTAGCAGCTACTACTGAAGCCACCACTACTAATTCATCGGCATCGAGTTTTCAGCTTTCATTCAAGTCGACTGGTACCTATGAACAGATAAAGAACTTCTTGAAGGCGATCGAGTCTTCTCAGCGTGTGTTTGATTTTTCAACACTCAAAATATCTGGTACCGGAAACTCCCTGACGCTCGACATGACATATCTATTATATTTCAAAGATAAGCCAGCAATTACCGATAAAGAAATGCTGCTTTCAGAATATCAAGCCCAACAGAATGTGGAGTCAAGCAAGTGAAAAAACGCGATATGATCGGACTAGTAATAGCGATTGCGATATTTGTCGCAGCGGGTGTTCTGCTTTATTCACAACTAGCACCTGCGCCAAAGGACAGCGGTATCAAAGTAAGCATTCCTAATCCTGTAAATGTGCCGCTTGACGAAGCCGACACCAGTCAGCCAAAAGCAGCCGCTAAGTTGGATGAGCTGAAAAAGCTGAGCGATTACTCGACTCCTCAGAAATGTATCGATGCGCCAGAGAAGTGTGGCGATAATACACAGATATTTGGTCAATAGGAGGCGCTTATGCTGACGCTTGATAATCAGCGCCAAATAGAAACGCTTATCACACAAGGGCAGATCGTGAAGCCCGATATTCTTGAGATTGCCAAACTCCGTGCGGTCAAAGAAAACAAAGGGCTTCTACAAGTGTTACTTGAGATGAAAGCAATCAATGAAGAAGATTCGGTTAAGCTGATTGCGATCGCGAAGAAGATTCCCTTTGCTGACTTGATGCATCTCGATAAGCCTATCGACAAGAAGCTCACCGAGCTTTTGCCTCTTGATGTGGCTCGTGAGTATATGGCGGTGCCATTTGGCGTTTCTAATGGCACACTTAATGTCGCGATGCTCGATCCGACCAATTTGCAAGCGCTCGACTTTGTGTCGCGCAAGACCGGGTATCCACTGACCGCGTACATAGCGTCGCAAGCGGGGATTACGCATATCCTCGGGATGTACTCGGATCGCTATAGTAAAGAGATTGAGGATGTCCTTAAGCATGTTGCTTCAGCTGAAAAAGAAGAGGCTGCGGCGGCAAAAAAAGAGCAAGTCGATAAATCAAAAGCTCAAAATATCGTGCAGGATGCACCTATCACGCGGGCGCTCAACACTATCCTCGAGTACGCAATTAACTCTCAGGTATCAGATATCCATATCGAACCACGACAACATGAGCTGAAGATTCGGTTTCGTATTGACGGTATGTTGCAGGAGGTAATGACGCTGCCGAAGTCCACTGAGCCAGCACTCATTTCGCGTATCAAGATCCTATCAAACCTCAAGATCGATGAGCATCGTATGACCCAAGACGGCCAAGCGATCTATATGTTCGAGGGGCGTGAAGTCGACCTTCGTATTGCAATTGCTCCGATCACGTATGGCGAACAAGTGGTCATTCGTATCCTTGATAAGAATGCTCATTCGATTACTCTCGATACACTTGGGTTTCGGGGGCGCAGTTTGCGCTTGATCGAATCTGGCATGCATAAGCCGCACGGTATGATTCTCTCTACTGGTCCAACTGGATCTGGTAAGTCGACTACACTGTATGCGGTCGTGCAGGCGATTAAGAGTGTGTCTCTCAATATCGTCACGCTCGAGGACCCGGTGGAATACAAGATGGACGGCATCAATCAAATCCAAGTGAATACCGCTGTGGGATTGACGTTTGCAAACGGCCTGCGATCGATTCTCCGTCAAGACCCGAATGTAGTGCTGGTGGGGGAGATCCGAGACTCTGAGACAGCTGATCTCGCTGTGCAGGCAGCCCTCACTGGTCATACGGTTTTGTCTACTTTGCACACCAACTCAGCATCTGGCGTGCTCCCACGTATGCTTGATATGAAAATCGAGCCTTTTCTGATTGCTTCGACGGTTAATACTGTCATTGGACAACGCTTAGTACGTCGTGTCTGTCAGAAGTGCAAGAAACCATATGCCGCGACTCCATCAGCCATTCAGATCATCAATAAAATAATCGGCGCCTTTCTCCCTAAGGATCCTTCGGAACAAAAGGCAAAAGCTGACGAATACGGCTATGAGGGTTTGCCCTTATATAGCGAAACCGCTTATACTTTATACAAGGGGGAAGGCTGCGCAGACTGCAAAGAAGGGTACGCTGGTCGAATCGGTATCTTCGAAGTCTTTGAAATGAATCCGGCGATGGAGAAGCTCTTGCTTAATCACGGCACTACTAGCGAGATTCAGGCTCAGGCGATCAAAGACGGCATGCTTACCATGCAGCAAGACGGATACCTCAAGGCACTAACGGGTACGACCACGATCGAAGAAGTCGCTCGCGTTGCCACGGATCACTAAGCAACAATAATACGAAATTATCTATACTATGCCTCCATCAAACTCCACTCCAACTCCTCAGCCAGCACCAAGTCAAGCTGGCTCACTTCCTGCAGTATCTCCATCCACAAACGATGGATTGGCTACATCGGGCATCATTAGTGCACAGAATCCACTCGCCTCCACAGGGCAGGCGACGGCTATTCCTGACCAGCCCCTGGTGGAGAATATCGCCCCAGCCATGACGATGGATGGGAGCGCTGGTGTTGCGACTGGACCAATCGTTGTGCCGACAGCAAGTCTGGACGATGAAGATATGGATGTGCCACCAAGCCTACCTCCATCACCAACGACTATGCAAACGACCGTGACTCCCGGAGGTCAGGTTATTGAGCAAGCCTCTGCGAGCACTCCGTCTACACAGCCGCAAGGTAGGGCAGTTTCTGAGGTCGACCAAGTCCACAATATCCGTTCTGGTGGTGGGCACGCTACTATCGAGCCGTATCTCGAGGAGGTCATCCGACGTGATGCTTCAGATATCCACTTGCAAGTTGGCCTGCCGGCCATGCTGCGTGTCGATGGTTCGTTGGCCCCAATTCGTGAGTCGAAGGTGCTGACTGCGGATGACATAGATGAGATTGTTTTTAATCTTCTTGATGATGAGCAAAAAGAAATCTACACGCATGATAAGGAAATAGATTTTTCATTTGCGTATGGTGACCTCGGCCGTTTCCGTGTGAATGCCTTCCATGAGAAAGGGAATCCTGCAGGTGCATTTCGTCTGATCCCAAATAAGATCCGAACTGTCGAAGATCTTGGTTTGCCGCCGATCGTCAACAAGATGACTGATTTTCCGCGTGGTCTGGTGCTCGTAACTGGTCCAACCGGCTCGGGTAAGAGTACATCGCTGGCGGCAATGGTTGATAAGATTAATCGTGAGAAAGCCCTGCATATCATCACGATCGAAGACCCGATCGAGTATCAGCATCATCACAAGAAATCGATCGTTGTGCAGCGCGAGGTTCACTTCGACACCCCTAGCTTCTCGGCGGCGCTACGCAGTGCCTTGCGTGAAGACCCAGATGTAGTACTCATCGGTGAGATGCGAGATCTCGAAACCATCGCAACTGCCATTACCGTGGCAGAAACCGGGCATTTAGTTCTGGCTACTTTGCACACAAACTCTGCAGCCAGCAGTATCGATCGTATGATTGATGTCTTCCCGCCACACCAGCAGCAGCAGATTCGTATCCAATTGTCGGGCATATTGCAGGCAGTAGTAGCTCAACGCCTCGTTCCGATGGTTGGTGGTGGTCGATTGGCCGCGGCTGAAATCCTTATGGTTACCCCAGCGGTGCGCAATATCATTCGCGAAGGTAAGACCCATCAGCTTGATGGCGTCATTCAGACTGGCGCCGAGTATGGTATGCAGTCGATGGACGCAACGCTCGCGCATCTGATTCACGAAGGTAAGATTAGCTATGAAGAAGCGAAGAACTACGCTGTAAATCTCGAAGAGCTAGATCGCTTGATGCGACAGTAGGTGCGTCGATGATTGATTTTAAATACAAAGCCAAGGATACAGTCACCGGACGGGAGATAGAGGGTTTTATATCGGCCGACAATGAGGTGGCTGCTGGTAAGCTGCTGATTAAGCAAAATCTCTACCCGATGGAGATTCATCCGAAGGGCGGTAGCGTACTTGGCGTCGGCTCCACGACTGGCCGGGTGCCGATCAAGGCCAAGGTGATCTTTACGCGTCAGATGGCAACGCTCATCAAGGCCGGTCTGCCAGTAGGTACTGCGCTTAATAGTGCCCTTGGCCAAATTGATAATAAGAAGCTGCAGACTATTATATTTCGTATCGGTAAGTCAGTCGAAGGCGGTACGGCCTTCTCTCAGGCTCTCGCGGAATATCCGGACAGTTTTAATCACATCTACGTCGCGATGGTGCAGGCTGGTGAGGCTAGTGGTACGCTCGATGTCTCGATGCTGCGACTCGCTGATCAGATAGAGAAGGAAGCTGACATTATCTCCAAGATTCGTGGGGCGCTCGTCTATCCGGCATTGGTTATGTTGGTGATCATTGGCGTCTTGGTGTACATGCTTTCAAGCGTGGTGCCGCAGATTGAGACGCTTTACAAGAGCTTTAATAAGGAGCTACCCTTCGTTACTCAGCTTATTATTGCTGTTACAAATGCTTTTGGTAAGTATTGGCTTATCATTATTCCTGCAATCGTGGCGACCATATATGGCATATATATTTACACAAAATCACCTAGCGGACGTAAGCTGGTTGATCGATTGAAGATTACCTTGCCGCCCTTTAATCAGCTCTTGATCAAGATGTACATGGCGCGTTTCGCGCGTGCGTTAGGCAGCTTAACGAGTAGCGGAATTCCAATTCTTGAGTCATTAAAGCTAGTGAGCGATAGTCTTAACAACATTCTACTGCAATCGGAGGTCGCTACATTGACGGAGCAGGTGAAGTCGGGTAGAGCGCTGTCGGAGTCACTCGCTAAGACTGAGTATTTCTTGCCTCTCGTAGGGCAAATGGTGAAGGTGGGTGAGGACTCAGGTACTATGGGGGATATGCTGGATAAGCTCGCGACCTTCTATGAAAATGAAGTGGATCAGCTAGTCAAAAACCTATCAACGCTCATAGAGCCGTTAATCATTATTTTCTTAGGATTCATGGTTATGATCATAATTGTTGGCATTCTGTTTCCTGTCTATTCTCTCGTTGGCTCTGGTCTGTAATGCAGTTGACGTCGTGTGTCATTTTGTTATGATAAGCATAAGCTTTATCGCTCACAAAATTATTTAGGAGGAATTATGAAAAATCAGTCATTAAGAAAAGGTTTTACCTTGATCGAAGTCGTGATTGTGTTGGCTATTGCTGCGTTAATCATGGTGGTAGTGTTCTTGGCGGTTCAAGGGGCACAGAGGGGCCAGCGCGATAACACACGCAAGGATATTGCGAATCGCACTCTGTCAGCAGTAACTGCCTTTAAGGGTAATAATAGTGGCACGCCACCTACGACAGCTGCCCATATGACCGATTTGGCGAATAACTATATGCGTGCAACTAGTGGAACCTTGACAGCTCAGGGTATGACATTTACCTGGCAAACTGGCGCTCTTGGTGCTTGTCCTCAAACTGCTCCAGGTACGGGTGGTCCGGTTCGAGTGCAATCAGGCGCAGCCGATACTGTTAGCGTCTGTCTTGAAGCTGCAGCTGCGGCATACAGCGTAAATAACTAAGGATTAATACATCCTACTTTAAAAGCCCCTATAGGGGCTTTTAAAGTAGGACTCGGATGCCTGTATAATCTAGTTATGTTTACCTTATCAATCGCCCTACCATCCTTGCTAGTGGCTCTGTATGGCCTGCTTGTCGGGAGCTTCTTAAATGCTTGGATATGGCGGCTGGCTCATGGCAAGCATGTCTCTCGGGGGCGCAGCATGTGTCCGCACTGCCATACGCAGCTGAAGTGGTATGAGCTTATCCCTGTTTTGAGCTACATTGGCCTACGGGGGCGCTGTCGTACGTGTCATAAGTCGATCAGTTTTCAGTATCCGCTCGTTGAGCTCCTTACAGCGTTATCATGGGTTGGGCTCTTTGTGTACTTTCAGCCGAAGACTTCATTTGGAATGGCAGAGTTTGGAGTGTGGCTTGTGGTTACAACACTGCTCATTGCTTCGTTCGTTTATGATTGGCTGCATATGGAGCTCCCAGATCAATTCACGATTCCAGCGATTGTTGTTGCAGCAAGTTGGCTCGTGGTGAGGTGGTTGTTGTTTCACGAATCAAGCCTGGCGATATCACAGCTGATTTGTGCCGGGCTGTTTGGTGGATTTTACTTGCTTATGTGGTTTGGTTCGCGTGGCAAGTGGCTGGGGGACGGGGATATAAGGCTTGCTGTACTGATGGGGTTGATACTTACTCCTACGCAGTTAGTGGTAGCGATATTTGCGACGTACTTTATTGGAGCTGTGATAAGCCTGGTGCTCATAGTATTGAAGTTTAAGACGCGCAAGGATGCTATCGCATTTGGACCATTTCTTATCATCGGTATGTACGTAGGGTTCTTTGCCGGGGAGAGACTACTGGATGCATACTTCAAGCTGCTGACCTAGATCAAGCACAAGTGGTATACTCGTAAGCAAGTATGAAGACTCGAAATCGTGCGAAAGGTATATCTATCATTGAGCTGACGATTACGTTGGCACTGGGGGCAATGCTGGCTGGTGGCTCGTTCTTATGGTATGCATCTCAGCGAGGTACACAGTTCTATGATGGCGCAAGGCAAATAGAGTCACAGATAAAAGAAGTGCAGTCTGGCATCGATTCGAATGAGGTACCGGCAGGTGCAGCTATACCTACTCCCAATATAACAACGCGAATCGGCCATACCGTCTTTGCAACCTCAGTAAGCGCAGACGGTACTGATAGCGCATTGGCAAGCCCTACACTTGCTCGGCAGCTGACCGTAAGGTATTACACCGCTCAATATAATATGGATACAGGGCGAATTACTACTGTAGCCAGTGCAAGTCCGTATGTGGTGCGACAGGTAGATCTGCCAATCGGTATGGTGTATAGGGGTATACGTAGACTGCCGAGTGTAGCCGGTGTGCCGTGCGCTGATCTGAATAATTGGTCCTCGAGTAATCCGGCGGGCGCCACCCTGATTCAAGGTGCAGCGAGTATAAGCACCATCACGTTTCGACGAGAGCCAAAAGCGTTAAATTATTTTGCAGGTAGCGGGGTAGATTCTGCTTATGCTTCATGGGGTGGGGATAACCCGACTCCGGGTACCGCTACTTCAATACCTTGTGGGGTTATGTGGGAGTTTTGGAGCCAGGAAATGGTGGGTAGTAATCCAAGATTTAGGGCTGAAATAGTATATAATTTTGCCTCATCAAGTTTTAGGCTGGTGACGCACTAATGAAACGCGCGTACAGACAGAAGGGCATGACGCTTGTGGAGATTCTCTTTGCCTTCGCAATTATCGGTACGGTCGTCACCGTAGCGTATTCATCGGCTTTGAGGGCATGGCGTACAGGTGTTTCTGCAAACCAACGCACGCAGGCACAGTATATGGCCCAAGATCAGCTCGAAAGACTACGAGCCTACCGAGATCTCTCGGATTCTAATACTGCACAAACGGAAATGAATTGGGATAACTTCGTGTCTCGGGTCTTTGCGAGGCCTATACATATCGTGCCCTGTGCAGCGATAGAGGATTGCGTGTGGAAGCTCGTTGACAACGCACTCTCACAAACTGCAGCAGTTGGCGATCAGTCAGGAGCATATAGTATTTCGATTCGCGCTGTTCGTCCATATTGCACGAATAGCGCTATTGTAACCACCGAAGCATCTACACCGGGCAACTGTGGCGGTGTCTCGCAGGTATCCGCAGTCGATGTACAGGCAGTAGTGAGCTGGAATGATGCGAATGGCGTGGCGAGCAATGCTATAGCAACGACACAATTAATAGCTCCGAGCGAATAGGGATAGCTATATGAAGAAGCATATTTTACATTCACGGTCAGGTTTTACGCTCGTTGAGCTCTTGTTTTCGATCTCATTCTTGGCCGCGCTTGTCTTGGGGGCAACCATTAGCTATGTAAATATTTTAGGAATTTATAACCGAGCACAAGGCCTTACACGCACACAGACTGCAGCTAGGAATGCCATCGACACTCTCACACGTGACCTTTCTCGCACAGACGCTGTGCAGGCGCCCACTGGTCCGACGCCACCTGCCGTGCCAGCTGATCGTCCGAATGGTGTGACCGGCGTTCGAGATTATCATTGCTTAGTAGACTCGCGTTCTAATACTAGGCGCGCTTATGCTTTGCTGAGCTTATCGAGTGATAACAATTGGCATTTAGCGAGGATGCAGGATTGTACAAGTCTCAATAACTATCAGGTCTTGATCGAATCTCCAACCTGGTCAGATACCGCAGCAGGCACAGGGTGTGAGGTGCTCACTATACGCGATACTACTGTCAGTAAAGATGCCCAGCCGAAGGTGTGGGAGGTGACTGTGCGTGCTTCGCATGGAATACGTAACCCATGTGGGCCGGCAGACAACAATCTTGGTGACACGCTAGCTGCGTCAACTATCTTGCGTACCCATGTGGTGTATCAATAATGGTTTTCAGCAAGGTCGGATTGTAGTACTATGAAAACAGTTATGGTTCATCGAGTGAAACGCTTTTGGAGGAACCGACATCAAGGTTCGGCTGCACTGCTCACAACAATTGCTATATCGGCAGTGTTGATTGTTTTGTTTGTTGGTATTACTACGATCGCTACGCGAGAGGTAAAGCAGTCAATTGCATCTGACCAATCGAATCGAGCCCTGTATGCTGCTCAAGCTGGGGTAGAGGATGCTGTACGTCGACTAAACGACGATGTAGATTTTGCACGAGACGAGGAAACATGCAATGGCTCTAATCGTAATAGACCTGTAGAAGTTGCGTCTGGCTCAAATGCGGCTTGGACGTGTCGCACTATATCACTGCAGTCTTCTGTGATCGAAGGGAG
>CAZTHB010000001.1:0-92012 GCA_964613485.1 uncultured Candidatus Saccharibacteria bacterium | reverse complement strand
CTCATTGTTACGGAAAATAATCAGGTAGTAAAGCTTGTCAAAGATATGATGGCTGGCGCAGTACTAGTGACAGCCGCCGGCGCAGTACTGGTAGGGATATGCGTATTTGGACCGCAGATATTGAAGTTGGTAGGCCGATGATCGTTGTAATTTCAGGACCACCTGGTAGTGGTAAGGACACTCAAGCTGAGCGACTTGCTGCATTACTAGACGCGCACATCATAAGCCCCGGAGCATTGTTGCGCGAGGAGGCTAAGCACGACGCGGCTCTTGCTGCTCTGTTAGAGCGTGGCGACTTGGCTGATGATGCCCACGTCGATGATCTTGTTGGCAAAGCCATGCTCTCTCATCAAGATCAATCACTGATCTTGGATGGGAATCCTCGGCATCTCCCACAGGTGGCGTGGCTGATGGACTTTACTAAAGAGCATTTTAAGGGTGTGCCAATGATACTTATTCGATTGCAGGTGTCAGATGATGTATTGAAGGAGCGCGCCCGGAAGCGAGGCCGAGCTGACGATAACCCGATCAGTTTTGAGCATCGTCTTGATGTTTATCATGCAGAGATTGTTCCGGCAATCGACGAGCTAGAGCGTCATATGCCTGTGGTCCATGTAGATGGAGAACAATCGATCGAGCATATCGCCAACTGTATACGGTCCGAATTATCAAAGAAGGGGTATATATGAGAACGCAAGTCAAAACCAAGGACGAAATCCAGGCCATGAGAGCTTCCGGGAAGATTCTTGCGGAAATATTGCAAATCCTGAAGGCAGCCACACAGGAGGGTATGCCAACAAAAGAGTTTGACCGTCTCGCTCGAGAGGAGCTTAAGAAGCGAGGGGCTCAAGCAGCGTTTCTCGGCTATCAAGATTTTCCAGCATCTATTTGCGTCTCTATTAATGATGAGATTGCGCATGGGATCCCGGGTGACTATGAGCTTCAGCAAGGGGATATGGTACATCTCGACTTTGGCGTAACTTATGAAGGAATGATTACTGATGCCGGGATAGGATTTGTACTCGGCGTTGCTAGCGAAGATCAGAAGCGCCTGCTCACGGGCACCGAGAAGGCACTTATGGCGGGCATCGCAAAAGTACGTGATGGCGTTCGGACTGGGGATATAGGAGCTGCGATTGAACAGACCCTTACCAAATATCAGCTTGATGTTGTATATGAGCTAGGTGGTCATGGAGTCGGGCATGCTGTTCACGAAGATCCGTTTGTGGGGAATTACGGTACAGCGGGTACTGGAGAGGCTTTGAAGTCCGGCATGACAATCGCAATCGAACCTAATGTAAGTTTGGGCGGTCATGAAATGTATTTGGACAATAATGGCTGGACATGGCGCACTAAAACTGGCGCACAAGCAGTACAATTTGAGCATACTGTTCTGGTAACGCACGATGGCTACGAGGTCCTAACACAAGTTTGATCACAATTAGTACTCATAATATTTGGTGCATACAATAATTGCACTATTCGGCTGGCCGGTATACAATTTTTGTATCCAATTGACGAAGGGGTGAGTATATATATGGCCACAAACAAAGGGGAAATGACAGCAGTCGGTCTCGATATCGGTACCAGTCACGTGGTATGTCTTGTCGGTGTAGCCCAGCCAGATAGCCCAAGTGTATCTGTTGTTGGCATCGGTGTGGCTGCTACTACTGGCTTGCGACGGGGCGTGGTTGTTGATATTGAAGAGACGGTTACTGCGATAACATCCGCCCTCGAGGAAGCCGAACGCATGAGTGGGGTGGTGATAGAGCGAGCGACTGTTTCAGTAGATGGTAGTCATATACAGAGCCTTAACTCCAGGGGTGTTATAGCTGTAAGCCGTGCTGACAAACAGATTAGTCACGAAGATATGACACGTGCCGAAGAGGCAGCCGCAGCCCTTTCCCTCGAAACTAACCGTGAAATTCTACGCGTAATACCGCGTCATTATATCGTTGATGGTCAGAGTAATATTAATGATCCATACGGTATGAGCGGAGTGCGACTGGAGATAGATACCCATGTTCTCACTGCTTCTATACCGGCTATGAAGAATCTGGATGACGCCATCCATCGTGCAGGAATAACTGTTAACGGGCATATGATCGTACCGTTAGCGGCAGCTCGAGCCTGCCTTACAAAGCGACAGAAGGAATTGGGGGTCGCGATTGTAAATATCGGCGCGGAAACAACGGGTGTTGCGATTTTCGAGGAAGGGAAAGTCGTATTCTCGAGTATTTTGCCGGTCGGGTCAAATCATCTTACGAAGGATATAGTTTACGGATTGCGCACGACGATTGATATCGCAGAGCGTATGAAGCTTACGTTTGGCGCCGCCCGTAAGCCGAAGATGAAAGATGCGACTAAGCTTGATCTCAGTAAGATTGGTGCGAAAGGAACGTTATTGCAGCGAGAGCTTGATATGATCATTACATCCCGGCTGGATGAGATTTGTAATCTCGTGAAGACCCAGCTTGCCCGGTCGGGCAAAGAGAGGCTCCTTTCGAATGGGATAGTTTTGACGGGTGGAGGGTCTAAGCTTGAGGGGTTGGCTACATACATGGAGTCGGCGATTGGTATTCCAGCGACTATTGGTGAGCCTCAGGGTATCACAGGTATCATCGATAAGGTTAAGGATCCTTCATTCGGGGTGCCAGTTGGCTTAATGCTTGAGGACCTTGATCGTCCACAGACAGGCAAGACAATTAATGACCGCATCGGCCAGCTCTTTGGGCGTGCTCAGGGCTTATTGCAGGGATTCTTAAATCGTGGCTAAGTCGAGCAGTAGAATTACTCAGAGGGTGCATACAAAAAATGCTCTAAATATTTCGGGCATACAAATGAATCAAAATTTGACTCGCGTACTGAACAATCTGTATACTACGGGTAGTTTGAGTAATATATGTGTGAAGCACATACCTGTATCGTCACGAGTGTGGGCTCGTGACGAATTCTTATTAAGTGCATTTGGTCATGTAATCGAGGGGAGAGGGTAGCTATGGCAGAAATTTTACCTGATATTGAAGCATTTGCGCGCATTCGTGTAGTAGGAGTAGGAGGGGGCGGTGGCAACTCGCTTAATCGCATGGTCCAGTCAAAGATGCGGGGTATCGAGTTTATTGCGATTAATACTGATGCTCAGGCGCTTCATTACAGTCAGGCGCACCGCAAGATCCATATTGGCAAAGAGACAACTCGAGGGTTGGGCGCTGGGGCTAACCCCGAAATTGGGAAGCAGGCAGCAGAGGAGAGTGAGCAGGAAATATATGCCGCTCTCAAGAATAGCGAAATGGTATTCATAACTACTGGAGAGGGCGGAGGTACAGGTACTGGCGCAGCTCCGGTGATTGCGCAGATCGCCAAAGACTGCGGTGCCCTTACAGTAGGCATCGTGACGAGGCCATTCAAATTCGAGGGTGATAGGCGCCGCAAGATGGCTGAAGAAGGTATCGCCGCACTCAAAGAAAAAGTCGATACGTTAATTGTGATTCCAAACGACCGTATCCTCCAGATAATCGATCGCAAGACCTCTTTACTTGATGCCTTTGCTACCGTAGATGATATCTTGCGACAAGGTGTGCAGGGTATCTCTGATCTTATTACGGTAAATGGGCTTGTGAACTTAGACTTCGCAGATGTTGAGTCGATTATGCGCGATGCAGGTACAGCTCTTATGGGCATTGGTCTCGGTAATGGTGATAATCGGGCCGTCGAAGCGGTTAAGCAGGCGATTGATAGCCCATTGCTCGAGGTGTCGATCCAGGGCGCTAAGGGCGTCTTGATAAACTTCACGGGTGGTCGTGATATGGGTATGCACGAGATCGAAGAAGCTGCCAAACTAGTACATGATTCGGTGGATCCAGAGGCAAATATTATCTGGGGTATGGTGATGGATGAGAACTCCAATAACGATATTAAGGTTACTCTTGTAGCTACGGGCTTCGATACCGACAAAGGGGTGACGAATCAGGCTAACTTTGGTGGGCAAAGTCAGCTTTTCAATCGATCTATAGGTGAACTCGAAGATGGGCACGAGGAAGGAAAACCGGGGGTATACGAAGAAACAGAACGGCCGATAGCACCGGCCACCCTGCCCGGGACGCCTGCATACGGCTTTCGTGGGATACAAGAAGACGAGCCAGTCGCAGGAACGAATCCCTCTGAAACGGTTGAAGAAGCAGTAGCGCAAGAGGACGACCTCTTAGCTAGGGGTCCGCGTGTGCGAGAAGATGCCTTGCAGGACGTCAAGCCTTTGATTACTCCTGAGTCGAATGAGGATACTGAAGCCGTCAATTTTGCAGCCGATGATACGCTGATTGAGCCTTCATTTCAGGGTATCGTAACTGAAGATGAGCCAGAGCCAGAACCTGTTCGGGTTCAGGACAAGCCGATTGTTGAGACACTTTCTTCGCGGTTTGAGCGAGATGAAGAAGATGATCTTGATAAGCCTGCCTTTTTACGTCAAGGAAGAAGCGTAGAGCGCTCCATCATCGAGGATGAAGATAGTTCGAGCGCGTAGGTCTGATCATGCGATGCACTACTTGCCAGAAGCCGGACACGAGGGTTCTCGAGTCGCGCGAAATAGATGATGGTCGAGCGATCCGTCGGCGTAGATTGTGTAGTTACTGTGGTGCGCGCTTCACCTCTTATGAGCGAGTAGAGTTGCCGAGGCTGTTGGTAGTCAAGAAAGGGGGAGAGCGCGAGCAGTTTGATCGCGAAAAACTAGCCAGAGGGATTTATCGAGCTGCAGAAAAGCGCCCCATAGCCGCTGAAAAAATCGAGAGTGTGGTGGGTGAAATTGAGCGTGAGGTTTACATGCGTGGCGAATCTGAGATATCAAGTGAAGTGATTGGTGAGCTTGCAATGCAGGCTCTAGCTGATCTAGATGAGGTCGCCTATGTTCGTTTTGCGAGTGTGTACCGAAGTTTTACCAGTGCGGAAAGTTTTCGGGATCATATCGCTCAATTACGTAAATCAGAGCGGCAGAAATAGCGAAAATCGCGACATATAAGTGAATTATCACTATAATGTATAGCTATGAAGTTAGTTATGCTTGGTAAGGCATCGACCTATGTTGAGTCACGAGAATACGATAATCTTATGGCTCGTCTGCAGCGCGAAGTAGAAGACATAAGTCATCTCAGTGATAGGTCTCGAGACGGTATCGCGTTGATGGCGCTTTATGATATTGTGCAGACGCCAGCGATTCTTGTAACTCGTAATGACGGGACTTTGGTTGGTCTGTGGCAACATCGTAGACCAACGCTTGATGAAATATTGGCTGCAGCACGATCTTAATACCTGGTATTTCCCGTAACTAAACCGTATAATTATCCCTATGTCGAAACCAGAATTAACCTCTGTAGCACAGGCTGAAGAAGCACAGCTCAAAATGTGGGCTCAGGCTAATATTTTTGAGCGTTCGGTTCAACAACGTGAAGGGCAACCGGCTTTTGTGTTTTATGATGGCCCACCATTCGCCAATGGTCTCCCGCACCTAGGCCACAGCATGACCTCTACCTTAAAAGACGCGATGATGCGCTATCAAACTATGCGCGGAAACTATGCACCACGTAGGTTTGGATGGGATTGTCACGGTTTGCCCCCAGAGCTGCTGGCCGAAAAGGAATTGGGTATTGCTGGCAAGCTAGCGATTCAGGAATATGGTGTTGAGAAGTTTGTACAATATTGTGCTGATTCGGTTCTGCGCTTTACAAATGAATGGCATACTTATGTTGAGCGCGTTGGACGTTGGGTGGACTTTAAGCATGACTACCGCACCATGGATACGGATTATATGGAGTCAGTCATCTGGGCCTTCAAACAGCTCCATGAAAAGGGACTCGTGTATGAAGGGGAGCGGGTTGTGCCATATAGTTATGGGGCGCAGACGGCGCTAAGTAATTCAGAGACGCGCCTGGATGATAGCATGCGCGATCGAGAAGATCTTACTGCGACTGTTAAATTTAAACTGGCAGACGGTAGATTTTTGCTTGGTTGGACTACTACACCTTGGACGCTGCCAGCAAACCTATTGCTTGCAGTCAGTGAATCCCTTGATTATGTGGAGATGAAGGTCGGCGAAGATGTAGTTATTTTGGGGGCTGAGGCTTTAGAGCGTTACTCAGAGCAGCTTACGCAAGCCGACGAGCAGAAACGCTTTAAAGGGAGTGAATTAGTCGGGCTGACATACGAGCCGTTGTTCCCATACTTTGTCGGGAGTGAAAATAGCTTTCAGGTAGTGGTGGGTGATTTTGTTACAGAAGGGGAGGGTACGGGGGTTGTACATATTGCTCCTGGGCATGGTGAGGATGATTACTGGCTCGGTAAGCGGATAGGCACACCGATCGTGAGTCCAGTTGACGATGATGGTCGATTTACCACAGACGTGAAGGATTATGTGGGTCGACTCGTATTCGATGCGAATGGTGAAATCGTTGCTGACCTAGAGAAGCGACACAAGCTTTTTGTAAGT
Organism: uncultured Candidatus Saccharibacteria bacterium; assembly: GCA_964613485.1. GTDB lineage: Bacteria > Patescibacteriota > Saccharimonadia > CAILAD01 > JADZGC01. Next base: position 85,537 of record CAZTHB010000001.1, on the reverse strand, counting down.
CAGACGATCTTGCATAAGTATCCCCACTGTTGGCGTACCGACGTGCCAATCATATATCGCGCGTTGAGTGCCTGGTTTGTGGATGTACCAAAGATCAAAGATGAATTACTTCGAGCTAACCAGGAGATAAATTGGTATCCTGCTCACGTAAAAGATGGGGCATTTGGAAAGTGGCTTGAGAATGCACGTGAGTGGAATGTCAGCCGTAAACGTTTCTGGGGTGCACCAATCCCGGTATGGAAGACGGAAGACGGTGAAGTGCTAATCGTAGGAAGTATGCAAGAGATCAAGGATCGTGCAGTTGACCCGGCTAAGGTCATCGATTTGCATCGTCCACATATTGATCAAGTAGAACTTAAGACCGACTCTGGCAAGATAGCGCGTCGTGTTGAAGATGTGTTTGACTGCTGGTTTGAGTCTGGCAGCATGCCATTTGCGCAGATGCATTATCCTTTTGAAAACAAGGAGGAGTTTGAATCTGGTCATCCGTGTGATTTTATTACCGAATACATTGGACAAACACGCGGCTGGTTTTACACGCTACATGTAATGAGTGTTGCACTCTTCGGTAAGCCGGCGTTCAAGAATGCAGTTGCTCACGGTATTCTCTTGGGTAGTGATGGGCGCAAGCTTAGTAAGCGGCTTGGTAATTATCCTGATATTCATGATCTTTTTGCTACTGCAGGAGCTGATGCAGTGCGGTTTTACTTGTTGGGTAGTGCGCTTGGGACCGGGGAGACTGCAATTTATGATCCGAGTGCTCTACAGGAGGTCCAGCGCAATGTAATAGCGCGATTTAAGAATGTGTATGGATTTTATTCAATGTATGCATCGGTAGACGCATTTGTTCCGGCTCAGTACGGGCAGGCTCCCGATTCTCGGCATGTGCTTGATGCATGGATATTGGGTCGATTGAGCGAAACGGTTCGTTTGATGACGGAGTCAATCGACATCTTTGACACGTCGCGTGCTATGCGTGAGATAACCGTTTTTCTAGATGATTTATCAAATTGGTATATCCGTCGAAGCCGTCGTCGGTTCTGGAAGTCGGGTGACGATAGCGATAAGATAGCTGCATACAATACATTACACCATGTAGTCGCCACCACAGCTCAACTAATGGCCCCTTGGGCGCCATTTGTAGCGGAGGAAGTTTGGCAAGGTATTATGCAAGGTGTGCAGGGTGCACCGGAGTCGGTACACTTGAGTGATTGGCCAACTCTAAAAGCTCCGAACGAAGAGCTAGTCCGCAATATGGCCGCCTTGCGTGAGGCTGTTACCGAAGGCTTGTCGCAAAGAGCTCGAGCTGGTATTAAAGTTCGTCAGCCACTGAATCAGGTAGAGCTAGTAGGTATGCAGCTGGATGATGATATGAAGGCAATCGTGTCAGAAGAGTTAAATGTAAAACATGTCATCTGTCGTACCGGGGAGTCATTGCAAGTAGTGCTTGATACAGAACTAACCGATAAGCTTAGGCAAGAAGGCCTTGCGCGCGATATTATGCGGCATATTCAGGAGGCTCGTAAGCAAGCGGGATTAGCAGTTGACAACCGGATAGTTCTTTCGCTTAAAACTGACGATCAGGCTTTGTTGTCCGCGATTAAAACATACGCCAATGAACTGAAGGCAGAGACTCTCGCTACTCGGCTTGATCACGACGCAGAGTATGAGTCTAGCACTACTGTGTCGCTGAATAGCGCCGAGCTTCTTATTACCTTGCAGCGTTCGGAGTAGGGTATATGAAGAGGGTGGGGCTTCGTAGGCTGGATTGGGTCATAGTCGCGACAAGCGGTCTGCTTGTCGCGATTGGCCTGCTTGTTTTGTATTCTTCGGGTATCAAGCCATCCGAAACGACTGCAGAGCTCGACACGACACGACAGCTTCTTTACGCTGCTGCTGGGGTTGTCGTATTGCTCGTCTTATTACGGTTAGATTACCGGAGTCTCAAGAGTTATGTTGTGCCAATGTATGTAATAACACTTATAGCTCTTATCGCGGTTGAGTTTGTTGGTAAATCAGCCCTTGGGGCGCAGCGCTGGATTAATCTCGGGTTCTTTCAGTTTCAGCCATCAGAGTTTTCGAAGTTAGCCTTTATCATTGCATTAGCAACATATCTGAGTCGCGTGTACAATCTCACGAAACACATACGTTATACATTAATATCGATCCTTATATTGTTGCCGTTAGTAGTTTTGGTAGTAGGCCAGCCTGATTTAGGTACGGGGCTCGTCTTTATGGTGATTTGGCTAGCGATGACTATGGCAACGCTTTTGCCGAAGCGCTACCTTGCGATGGCGGGTGGTGCGGGCGTATTGACGCTGCCGATTATCTATCAATTCCTAGCACCATATCAGAAAAGTCGACTGCAGGTTCTCTTGAACCCGCAGGCTGATCGACTTGGCATTGGCTATAATGTGGTGCAGTCAGTCATCGCAGTCGGTTCAGGCGGTTGGTTTGGTCGAGGTCTCACTGCCGGCAGTCAGAGCCAGTTAAATTTCTTGCCGTCGCAACATACTGATTTTATATTCGCAGTGCTGGCTGAGAAGTTGGGCTTTGTGGGTGCTGCCATTACAATTATGTTGTTTTGTATCTTAATTGCTCGCATTTTTCTCGTAGCACTACAGAGTAATGATCGATTTGGGGCATTTCTGTGTATCGGGATCGGCAGCATGCTGCTTTTCCACGTATTGATTAATATTGGTATGAACATGGGAATCATGCCAGTAACGGGCATTCCGCTTCCATTTATATCAGCAGGCGGCACGAGTATGCTCATTAATTGTGCCGCGATTGGTATCGTCTTGAGTGTATCGGCGCACCGAACTGGTGCTCAGCATGTGCGGAGGAATGATTCATGACCAAGCGTCGCGCAATGAAGTTGCTGAGTGCCGCATTACTTGCACTCGTGGCCTACGTAGCTGCTCGTGCCGTGCCAAATAATCCCCCGACTGCCGTAATGGTGCCTCAGGCTGAATTATTGAAAGTTGTGAAGGTCTATGATGGCGACACCATTGCTGTAGATATTCGTGGCACAACTGAGAAAGTGAGACTTATCGGAGTCGATACCCCCGAAACCCATGATCCACGCAAGCCGGTGCAGTGTTTTGGCGAAAAGGCAGCCGACTGGACGACCAACGCACTTTCAGGACGCAGCGTTCGTCTTGAGTCGGATAGTACGCAGGGAGAGCGAGACAAATACGACCGCCTGCTGGCCTATGTGTGGCGTGATGATGGGCTATTTATTAATCAAACACTTCTCAAAGAGGGGTTTGCTCACGAGTACACTTATCAAACACCGTACAAATATCAAGACACATTTAGGGGAGATGAGCAGGTCGCGCGTGAAGCGGGTACGGGGCTTTGGGCGGCAGATACTTGTAATGGTGATACAAAACAGCCGGCTAGGTGACGTGAGTAAGCTGAAACAGGTATACTAGAGGTATGAAACAAGTATATGATGTAGCGATTATTGGTGGTGGCCCCGCAGCTTACACGGCGGCTATTTATGCCTCTCGTGCAGCTCTATCTGTAGTATTGATAGCCGGGGATGCCCCAGGCGGTCAGCTTTTGTTAACGAGTGAAGTAGAGAACTTTCCAGGTTTTAAGGATGGCATCCAAGGGCCAGAGCTGATGGAGCAGATGCAGCAGCAGGCTTTGCGGTTTGGTGCGAAATTTATCACCGAGTACGTTGAATCTATAGCGCCAGGCCAGCCGCATGTGGTCAAGCTAAAGAATGAATCCATCGAAGCTCGCTCTGTCATTATCTCAACAGGGGCATCTGCCATGTGGCTCGGCCTTGAGAACGAAACTCGCTTGATGGGGCGTGGCATCTCGGCCTGTGCTACCTGTGATGGGTATTTCTTCAAGGACAAGACGGTTGTGGTCGTGGGCGGTGGTGATACTGCTATGGAGGAGGCATTGACCTTGACGCACTTTGCCGAGAAGGTGATTGTAGTGCATCGTCGGGCGGAGTTGCGCGCTAGCAAGATTATGCAAGACCGAGCACTTAATCATAAGAAGATCGAGTTTGTATGGAATACGGCCGTGACTGATGTCTTGGGTGAAAGTATGGTCGAAGGTGTAGAGTTGACGAATCTGAAGACCAATGAGAAGACAAAGCTAGACTGTCAGGGGCTCTTTGTCGCTATCGGCCACAAACCAGCCACAGAGTTTGTAAAGGATATTATTGATCTTGATGAAAAGGGCTACATCAAGGCGAACAACAATGTCTTCACAAATCAAGCAGGTATTTTCGCGGCTGGTGATGTGGCAGACCATGTGTACCGACAAGCAATCACGGCAGCCGGCGATGGTTGCCGAGCAGCACTTGAAGCTGAGCGTTATCTCGCGGCCTTACCGACCGAAGCTACCTCGACTAATACGCAGGAGGGCTAAATGGATCTCCAGGTAGCACAAGAACGAATCGCAAAGCTTGAGGCTCAGGTACAATCCCTTGAGGCGCAGCTCGTAACAGATGAGCTTACAGGGATACTCAACCGACGAGGTCTTATGCAGCGACTTGAGACCCTTGCCGGTGAAGTGCGTTGGCAGTCACAACACCCCGAGAAACGGCGTAAGGTGATGGTGCGTTGTCTTTCGGTCCTATTTATTGATATCGATCACTTTAAGAATGTTAACAATACTTACGGACATGCGGCGGGTGATGTTGTCCTCAAGGCTGTTGCAGGAAGCATTCAGGAGCATGTGAGAGCACTTGATATTGTCGGGCGTTATGGAGGCGAGGAGATTGTGGTAGGTCTGGTTGGGGCAGATATCAAGGATGCCACTCGCGTTGCAGAGTTAATACGGTCGTACATTAGCGATATGGAGATTAAACTTACAAAAGGTGAGGCCGTGCAGGTAACTGCAAGTATTGGAGTAGCAGAGGTTACGGATGAAAATTCTCTCTCAGTTAGTTTGAAACAAGCCGATGATGCACTTTATGAGGCTAAGGCTACTGGCAGAAACCGCGTCGTGGTCGCTAGCCAGAGGAACTGAATTGGTGGCAGATAAAAAAACAGCCAACGTGCGAATAGTAAATATGCGTTTGCAAGACATAGCTAAAATGAATACATTATTTATTCAATCAATGAGGGCAGATTACCGATATTTTCCCCCTGAATTCCGGAATAAACTGATTCGAGATCATTCAGTGCTGCGATTGATTCGAGCCTATCTTTCGCCAAAGTCGAACATCATCTTGGTATCTGTAAATGGGGTTGTGCGAGGGTATTGTGTGATTCGACTAGAGCGTACAGAGCCCGCGACTCTCCTGTGGCTCTATGTAGATACAGCGAGTCGTGGCCTCGGAGTGGGTAAAAAACTCGTGTTGGATGCAGTGCAGCGAGCAAAATCACACGGGAGCCCAGCAATGCAGCTTGTAACGCACGATCGAGATGATTTCTTTATGAATGCTGGTTTTTCTCGAGTCCGACGGGTTTCCGGTATGCTTGCAGGGGTAGACATGTCTATAATGAGAGTAGAACTATCATGAAGCCAACCAGACTACTTACTCGCCCTCATAAAAGCTTAGCTCGCCCTAAAAAAACTTTTTGGCAGCGAGTTGGTGCGGTATTTTGGACGCTCGCATTTATCTTATTGTTGGCGTGCGTCGCGGCAATTTGTACTGCAATATTTTTGTATTTTAAGCAACAGTCTACATCCGTCGCTCCAGCTCCAGGGCAAAAGGCTCAGCTGTTTGGCGATCAAGAGTCACCGAAAATACGTCCACACGGAGTAGTCGTCTCGACTGAGCCGGAAAAGCTTTATTCAACTCAAGAAGTGGGCATGCTCATTCGACAAACGCAGCCGAATTATAAGGGCCCTCAGGTCAATGTAACGATGCAGTTATTCAAATATAAGATACAGGATGCGAATGGTGCGACTGAGGACATTTATGCTCGAGTATTTATTCCTGAGACGGGCAAGAATCTTCCTGTGCTGAGCTTTGCTCCTGGGACAACCGGTATAGATGACTCCTGCGCGGCTTCCCTCGAGGACCCAACTAAGCGCAATTGGGCGAATTACGTGAGTCACATGTTGGCGTATGCGGCTAATGGTTATGTGGCGGTGATCACTGACTATGAAGGGATGCGAGACCCGAAGAGAGTTCATCATTATATGGTTGGCGACCTGGAGGGTAGGGCAGTACTTGATGCCGCGCAATCTTTGACCCAATTGGGGCTTACTAAGGATCGCATTGATATTGAAAAAGTACTAGTCGGTGGGTATTCGCAGGGAGGTCATGCAGCGCTTTGGGCAGACCAGCTCGCAAATACATACGCACCATCACTGAAGTTGCGGGGCGTAGTTGGGTTTGGTCCGGTTACCGATGTGCGACAGACACTGACAGACACTACTCGAGGGGCAAATATCTTGTGGTTTGGCCCGTATCTACTACGTAGTTATCAGGATTGGTACGGTACAGAATACAATCTTACATCGATTTTGAAGTCGCCATATTACGAGAACCTTGCGGCAAACGTCGCTAAGAATTGCATTGATACGAATATATCTTTTTGGGGTAATCGTGATATCAATAAGGTCTACACGCCAGCGTTTATTGAGGCAATGAAGTCAGGCTCGCTGCAGGCGGTAAACCCGACTTTTGATCAACAGCTACAATCGAATCTAGCAGGAACAGTTAAGACTGGTCGGCCTAAGCTTATTAATCATGGCAAGCTTGATAATGTTGTGCTGCCGGCTCAATCTGATGTCGCAGTCAAACGTATGTGCGGGCTCGGCGACAGCATAGCCTACAAGATCTACCCCGATGCCACTCATTACAATACGATGGCGAAAAGCTTCGACGACACTCTCGTTTGGATGAAGGCTGTGTTGGGCGGATCGACACCCACGAGTAGCTGTAAATAGCAAAACAACCCCGATCGGGGGTTGTTTTGTGGTAGCACGTGCAAGTGCAATTGCTAGGCGGTGATGGCTGTGATTTTAAGTAGGCTGTAGTGCTGGCGGTGCCCACGAAGGGTTTTTTCGCGCTTCTTTGCCTTAAACTTCAGTACCCGTACTTTATCGGCCTTCTCGTCAGCAGCTTCGATGCTGGCTACGACTTTGGCGCCAGCTACGATTGGTGAGCCGATTTTTACATCATCGCCATCGATGACCATAAGTGGCTCAAAGACGATTTCTTTGTCGCTCGAAACGAGCTCTGTGCGGATCGTTTGACCTGGCTCCACCAAGTACTGCTTCGATCCAGTTTCAATTACAGCTAACATAGATTCGTATCTCTTTCTTACTTATTTAGACAATGAATAATCATAGCAAACCAGATATAGAATGTAAAGAGGGTGTGTAATTCTACTTGAGTCACACTCCGCAGCCATCTGATTTATTGGTATAATGGTCAGATAATGAGGGTGTTATGACAATCATTGCGGTCGTCAATCAAAAAGGTGGTGTAGGGAAGACAACGACTACCGTCAATCTTGCAGCTTACTTGGCAAAGCTTGGGCAGTCAGTTTTACTGGTCGATCTAGATCCGCAAGCTAATGCGACCTCGGGCTTGGGCATAGATAAGCATAGCTTGCCAGCTTCCTTGTATGATGTCTTGGTTGGGGGCGTTGATCCAAATAGTCTCATTCATAAAACACGTTATAAAAATCTGAATGTACTGCCCGCAAGTCCGGTGCTGGCTAGCGCCGAAGTTGAGCTCGCGCCTATGCAGCATCGAGAGATGAGGCTAAAACAAGCCCTCGAGAGCCTGCAGTATGACATTATCTTGATTGACTGCCCGCCATCGTTGGGGCTATTGACGGTCAATGGTTTGACTGCGGCACAATACCTATTGATCCCGGTTCAGGCCGAATATTTTGCACTCGAGGGGCTTGGGCAACTACTTACGACCATGCAGCGAGTGAAGCAAGCATTAAATCCTGGCCTGCAGCTGCTAGGCGTGGTCTTGACGATGTTCTCTGCCCGTACCTCGCTCTCTACGGCAGTAGCAAAAGAAGTCGAGCATCATTTCCCGGATATGGTATGCTCTACAGTGATCCCACGTAACGTGCGCTTAGCAGAGGCGCCGAGTCACGGAAAGGCAATTATTGATTATGATCGATTTAGTAAGGGGGCGAGGGCGTATAAGTCACTCGCAAAGGAGGTATTAGCGCGTGTCAAAGCCAATTAGTCGTCTCGGTAAAGGTCTAGACTCATTGATCCCAACGGCAATCGATGAGTTTGCGTCACACGAAGTCTCGGAGACTTTGCAGCTCGATGATATGCGGGTGGTTGAGATCAAGCTGGAAGAGATTGATCCAAACCCATTCCAGCCGAGACGAGATTTTGTACAAGAAGATCTCGATGAACTAGCGGCATCAATCAAAGAGCACGGTGTCGTGCAGCCGATTATTCTGACTCGCGCCGGTAAGCGTTATCAGTTGATCGCTGGCGAGCGTCGCTGGCGAGCGTCACAGCTGGCCGGTAAAAAAACCGTGCCATCGATCATCCGTAGTTTTGACGAGCAGCAGCAGTTAGAAATTGCAGTGATTGAAAACATTCAGCGTGCTGAGCTGACCATTCTTGAGCTGGCAGTTGCTTATCAGAAACTCGTTGATCAGTTTAATCTCACAGTCGATCAGATCGCGAAGCGTGTCGGTAAGGCTGAGCCAACAGTACGCAATATTATACGACTCCTTAAGCTCCCGTATGAAGCAAAGAAGGCATTGCAGGAAGGTAAGATCGTCGAGGGGCATGCCCGCATGATTCTTTCGATCGATGACCCTATTCAGCAGCAAGAAATGCTTGAGATGATAATCAAGAAGAAGCTGACGGTTCGGCAGGCCGAAGATCTGGCAAGAAATTTCAAGAAAGATAAGCAATTAGTGTCAAAGCGAGTCGAGCAGACGCAGCAGTCATATCGGACTGTAACAGATGGCTTAGCGAAGCATCTTGGCACCAAGGTTGATATTAGCTTGCAATCAAAGGGCGGCAAAGTAAGCTTCCGATTTTACTCAGAAGAAGAGCTAAAGCGTATTTACGAACAGATTACAGGAACAGACCTGCTCTAGATTGTGCTCTATCGAGTAGGACTGGTTACTGATCGTAGGTTCGTATTTGCTGAGTTTGAATCATAATTTGGGTGTTCTACTTGTCCAAACTGACTTACGGGCAGGAGGCGCAAATTAGCAGTCCCGATGATGTGATCCATTGGTATAGGCCCCATAGCGCGTGAGTCGTGGCTGGCATTTGGGTTACGATTGTCGCCGACTACAAAAATACTTCCTTCAGTAATCGTCCGATCGACATCACCTTCAAGGCGAATATTGTCTGTGTAGCTTTCATTGAGAATGAATCCATTGGGCTGCTCGGCATTATATATTCTAATGTACCCGTCTTTGACGACAACCCGCTCGCCAGGTAAGGCAATGACACGCTTGATAAAGTATATATCTCCGGTATAGCCGGGTGGGTTGAATATCACTACGTCACCACGCTGCAAGCTAATATTATTCGCTTGATTGGTGAGTTTCTTAAAGCTTGTTTCCCACTTTGACACAATCAAGTAGTCGCCATTGCTAAATGTTGGCTCCATAGATTCGCCGTCGACATACCAGGCTTGAAAGACAAAGTTATGTACGAATAATACGAGAACTGCAGGAATGACAATCCAGGAAATAATGAACCCGAGTGCTCGTCGCCAAGCTGGCGGCCCACTTGGTTCGGTGTCATCCTGCGAGTCTGGCGTAGGCTCGGCTTGCGGCGCAGGGGAGAGGTTTGAGGCAGGTTGTTGGACTGACACGGGAGCCGGTGGTACGGTTGGAGTGACGGGCTGCTGAAACGGTTGCTGCTGCATGGCTTGCCCAGCTTGTGGCACTGCGGGCGGAGCTGGCTGTGGCTGGGCTGGTGTTGTTGGTTGCTGTAATGGGTCGTTTGGCTGCATAGTTATCTTGTCTAGTATACCTGTTTTTGAAATAGCGTGCGAGATAGCGGTTGTGCCTATCTTCAGCTATACTGCTCGTATGATTGGTCGTGTACAAACGCAAAATACAAACCCACCGAACGATCGAGTTGGACAGTCGGCTCACTCATTTCATAAACGTCATGCATGGCGACGAATAGCTCAACGGATCGGCTTGATTGTCTTTGGGGCAACCTTATTTATAGCAACTTTTCTTGCATATAAGGCATGGGCAGCGTTGCATCATGTTGTGGTGGAGCACGTTGGCCCAACGACGACCGCACTTCAAAATAACGCGCCTGATCCAGAGCTTGCTACGCTGAAGGGTGAGGGCGAATCACGCGTAAATATACTGCTACTCGGCGTCGGGGACGCCAATCACGCCGGGTCAGGGCTCTCAGATACTATGATGGTAGCAAGTATCGATACAAAGACGAAGTCGGTCGCGACCATCGGTATCCCACGTGATCTCTATGTACCTATACCTGGATATGGGTACGATAAGATCAATGCCGCTCACGCATACGGTGGGCCGGATTTGGCCAAGCGGGTTGCTGGATCTGTACTGGATGTTCCAATTCATTATTACGCCCGCCTGGACTTCATTGGCTTTAAAAAGATCGTCAATACATTAGGCGGAGTGCAAGTGCAAGTTGCCGAGAGTCTCTATGACAATGAATACCCTTGCGATAAAGATGAACGGGTAGCGTGTGGCTTTTCTCTAAGGGCCGGCAATCAACTGCTGAATGGTGATGTTGCTCTCAAGTATGTGCGTTGTCGTAAGGGGACTTGCGGCAATGATTATGGTCGCTCTGCCCGGCAGGGGCAGATCTTGGTTGCACTGCGGGAGAAGGCATTGACTGCTTCTACTCTCGCCAATCCTCTGAAGCTCGCTGGTTTAATGGATGTAGTAGGCAAGCATGCACAGACAGACTTGCAGACAAGCGAAATACAGAACCTTGCAGGGATATTGCAAGAAGTTGAACCTGTGGATATGCAAACAAAGGTGATCGATACTGATACTACGCAGCTGGTCTACGCCACAAACATCAATGGCGCAAGTGTAGTGGTTCCGAATGCTGGTTCGGGCAAATTTGCAGAAATTCAGAGTTTCGTACATAAGCTATTTGCCGATCGATATATTTTGTCCGAACGGGCGGGAATTAAGATTATTGACGCTTCGGGCAGAAGACAGGGCGAGGCGCTTAAGCAGATACTCGAAAGCTATAATTACCAGGTCGGGGGAGTCGAGACAGTACCTGTACAAGCCGATCTAGCAGCTAGACTAATCGATAAGTCAGATGGCAAGAAGCCATTCACGTTGAAGTATTTAGAGAATCGTCTGAAAGTCATCGCAGAAAAGAATAGCGCTGGTCAGTCTGATGCTGATATCATAATAGAAATCGGGGGGTCCTATGGGGAAACGAATGCAGCGGGTCGGTAAGCACCGAACTGCAAAACACAAGCCACGACTCATTCTTGCGCAACGTACATTGATTGCGCATATATTTCTTCTATCTATTTCGTTAGCGATTGGGCTATTACGGCAGGCTTGGCCGCTTGCGATTGTGCTAACGACACTCGTTACGCTATGGACCGTGCGACGTCTCTTGGTTCATCGCACAGTACTCGTAGTGATTATGCGCTCACTCGAGCCACTTATGATCGTCGGTATGGCCATCGCGTATACGGTGTTACTCGAGGGCGCCTATCAGACAGGGCTTGGTGTTCGTTCGCTGATCTTGGTAGTCGCGATGGTTTGGCAGGTGAGGTTTCTTCTGGCGCAGTTTGATCCAAATCAGACCGCTCACCAAAGTCTTCACAGTTTGTTCTCAGTCACTCTTTTGCATACTATAGCAGGACTTTGGTTGGTGCTTGCACCTGAACTCGTTTGGCTTGTGATGACCATGCTTTGGGTTGGTCAGTATATTTTGGCTCATTATTGGCTAGAGCGAATGGGCTTTCATAACTCGTTTGTACCGGCAATCTGGGCATTAGTTTCGCTTGAGTTAGTATGGCTATCTAGTTTTGCCATCACGGTCTATAGTCCGGTTAAGGACTGGGGCGTGCTCATCACGCGCTCGAGCTTGATGGTATTGGTGCTTGCGTATGCTTGGGGCTTTATGATGCAATTACATAGTCGACGAAAGCTCTCCAAGTCGCTTGTGCTCGAGTATGGTATGATGTGCGCCATTGCATTTATTGTTCTATTAGTGATGCCAATATAATTAACACTTATTATTACACTCGGAGGTAATCGTGGAAACAGATTCAACAACACCCATTACACCAAAACGATCGCGAACTGCCGCAAAGTCGGTCCGCAAGACACTATCATTGACTATGATGGTTTTAATTTCTTTTATCTCAGGGGTGCTGGGTGCCGGTTTGTATGGATACGCAACGAAGGATACTCCGGTCGCGAATCTTGTAGCACAGAATAAGCAAGTCACCTTGCAGGAAAACTCAGCTACGATTGATCTGGTCAAGAAAGCTGGCGCTAGCGTGGTGAGTATTAATACAAGTAGTCAGGTACAGAGTATCTTTGGCCTCAACCAATCTCAGCAAGGTGCAGGTACAGGCGTGATTGTCACGAGTGATGGTCTCATACTCACGAATAAGCATGTCGTTGAGGGTGCGAGTTCATTCAAAGTGACCCTGACTGATGGTAAGCAGTATGACGGGAAGTTGGTCGCAACAGATCCTTCGAATGACGTCGCCTATCTTCGAGTTGAAGCGACCGGCCTCCAGGCTGCTGATTTGGGTGATAGTGACAAAGTAGAGGTGGGGCAGCGTGTGGTGGCGATCGGGAACGCATTGGGGCAATTTGCAAATACCGTCACGACCGGGGTGATTAGCGGCAAGAGTCGTCCGATAGAAGCATCTGACGGTAGTGGCGGCACGGAGCGACTGGCAAATCTATTTCAGACCGATGCTGCGATTAATCCTGGCAACTCCGGCGGGCCACTTCTGAATATTGATGGGCAAGTAATCGGCATTAATACTGCAATAGCGGGACAGAATGCACAGAATATTGGCTTTGCGATCCCGATAAACGAAGTGAAGTCTACGCTTGATACAGTGAAGACTACCGGTAAAATAGAGCGCCCATATATCGGCGTACGCTACGTCATGCTTACTCAGGCATTTGCCGAGCGTAATAATCTACCAATCAAAGAAGGCGCACTATTACGCGGCGATGATCAAACTCTGGCCGTTATATCCAATAGCCCCGCCCAAAAGGCAGGCTTGCGAGAGGGTGATATCATTACTCGAATTGGCGACAAAGATGTGAATACAAAATCACCGCTCTCGACAGTAGTTGTGCAATATAAGGTTGGGCAAACGGTGGATGTGAAGTATTATCGAGATGGCAAGGAGCAGACTGTCAAAGTAACGTTTGAGGCCAGCCCCGCTACTCAGTAATGTGTTTGAAGCCGAGTATAAAGTAGTCCTGAAACTTAGCTTGTAAGCCGACGGAGCTAGCTAGGTCTATAAGCTCAGGTTGTTGCCATGGGTCAGACTCAATCCATAGCTCAGAGCTATGCTTGAGGTGCTTGGGAAGTTGTTTGAAAAATCTGCGATAGAGATCGAGCCCGTCGTCCGCGCCGCCGAAGAGCGCGACGTCGGGCTCGGCTTGAACTTCTGGTAATAATTCCATAGCTCGAGTCACGTATGGGAGATTTGCTACAATGATGTCGAATGAACCGTGGACGGCTTCTAGTAAATCCGAATGTATGAAGTCCACTGCGTCTTGATGCGGCAATAGTCTGGCGGCGTTTTCCTGAGCTAGATCAAGAGCCTCAAGCGATACCTCGCTTGCGCTAACTATGAGGTCTGGCCGTAGGTGTTTGAGTGATATTGCCATGGCTCCAGAACCTGTACCGACGTCTAGCACACTTGAATGCTGGGGCGCATTTTTTGTTACCTGTTCCACAATTGTTTCGGTTTCGACACGAGGTGTGAGTGCGCGTGAGTCAATATTGAAGTCTAGGCCAGCAAATTCTCTTGTGCCTAGCACATAGCTTAGCGGTTGACGCAATGATCGTTTTTGAACAAGCGAAGTAGTCAATTTCTCCTGGGCTTGAGTCAATGAATCATCTTCGTGTGCAAGGAGCCAGGCACGGTCTTGCTGAAGTACGTGCGCGAGAATGAGTTCGGCGTCGGTACGGGCACCGATGATCTGTGCATCAGTAAGTGTGACCATCGCAAGTTCGAGGGCAGTCTTGACCGTCATGAGGCTTGTTGGGCGAGAGCACGCTCGATATCGGCTTCTTTGAGAGCGGTATGATGTTCGTCTACTTCGCCATCCATGAAGCGTGTAAGTCCGTGTGTTGTAAACCCAATGCGGTGGTCGGTGATGCGGTCTTGCGGGAAGTTGTAGGTACGGATCTTCTCAGATCGATCTCCTGTGCCAATTTGACTCAAACGAGCGTCACCAAGCTCTTGGCGGCGTTTTTCTTCTTCGAGAGCCAGCAAGCGTGAGCGTAAGACGGCTAGGGCCTTGGCACGGTTCTTGATCTGGCTTTTTTCGTCCTGACAGGTGACCACAATGCCTGTTGGGAGGTGTGTGAGGCGCACCGCTGAGTCAGTAGTGTTTACACTCTGGCCGCCATTCCCACTCGAACGATAAACGTCGACGCGAATCTCGTTGTCGGCGATTTCAATTTCGGTTTCTTCAGCTTCCGGAAGTACTGCAACAGTGACGGTGGAAGTGTGGATGCGGCCTTGTGATTCGGTGGCGGGCACGCGCTGGACACGATGGACACCAGATTCGTACTTAAATTGCCCATAGGCATTTGGGCCGCTGGCTTCAAAGATGACTTCTTTGAAGCCGCCGACTTCATTTGGGCTATCTGAGAGCATAGTGAGCTTTAGGCCGTGGGTTTCTGCAAACCGCGCGTATAGGCGAGCGAGCTCTCCGGCAAAGAGTGAGCTCTCGTCGCCACCGGCACCGGCCCTAATCTCGATGATGGCTGTCTTAGCGTCATGCGGGTCGGTCGGTACGAGTGCGATACGTACCTTGTCTTGTAGCTCAGCGAGGTGAGTTTCCAGCTCGGGGATTTCTTCTTTTGCTAGCATACCCATCTCAGGGTCGGAAATGAGCTGTCGGGCCTCCTCGAGTTCTTGTTCGGTTTTTTGGACAGCTTCAAATAACGCTAGCTTGTCGGTCAGTTCGCGTTGTTCGTTGACGAGCGCACCTGCTTGAGCACTAGCATATACTTCAGGCTGTGCGAGTTGCGTGGCGAGTTCCTCGAGGCGGGCTTTAGTTTTGTCGATAACGGTTTGATCTATCATATGGTTCCTTACTGGCAATTGTATCAGGTATACGCAAACGACGCCCTTATACTGGGCGTCGTGAGACGTGTGAGTAGCGAGCTATTCTTCTTCGTGTGAGGCGTCATGCGCCGGCTTGGTGTTGACTGTCTCGGACTTGAGTTCTTTTTTGATATCAGCAAGAGTTGCCTTAGCTTTTTCTGCCTTTTCGGACTTAGCTTTTTTAGGAGTGG
The DNA here is from genome assembly GCA_964613485.1 of uncultured Candidatus Saccharibacteria bacterium. GTDB lineage: Bacteria > Patescibacteriota > Saccharimonadia > CAILAD01 > JADZGC01. Next base: position 70,117 of record CAZTHB010000001.1, on the reverse strand, counting down.
CGGTCTTTTGCTTTTCGGCTGACTTCTTACGGAGTGCTTCAAATCGGTCAACACGACCTGCGGTGTCAACAAGCTTCTGCTTACCGGTATAAAATGGGTGACAATTTGAGCATATTTCAACTGTAATCTCAGGAACCGTTGAGTGGCTCATAAATATAGTGTCGCAACCGAGGCAAGTAACCTTGGTCTCAACCCAATCTGGATGGATATTGGCTTTCATAACCCGACCATGATACCAGATAGTGACAAGTTGGTCAACGGTGGTGTATGGTTGGCATATATAAGGGAGTATATCTGATGGATCTGATTATGATTTTAGGTATTATCGCGCTAGTCATTATTATTGCTGGGCTGAAGATTGTGCAGCAATATGAGCGAGGTGTCGTCTTTCGTCTCGGGCGTGTGGTAGGTGAGAAGGAGCCGGGCTTGCGGATCATAATCCCGCTCATCGATCAGCTACGAAAAGTGCGTTTGCAGACAATTACTATGCCAATCGTGAGTCAAAAGATTATCACTCGAGATAATGTGTCGATCGATGTGGCCGCGGTGGCGTACTATAAGGTGGTGGATGCCACGAAGGCTCTTGTAGCGATCGCTGATGTAGCGAGTGCGGTGAATCAGATCGCTCAGACCAGCGTTCGTAATATTGCGGGGCAGTTTGCATTGGATGATATTTTGTCTCAGACAGTGAAGATCAATGAGCAGATCAAGGCTGTGATCGATAAGCAGACTGAAGAATGGGGTGTGCAGGTGACTATTGTCGAGATCAAGGACATTCAGTTGCCGGAGAGCATGCAGCGAGCGATGGCAAAGGAAGCGGAAGCCGAGCGAGAGAAGCGAGCCAAGGTAATCGCTGCAGAAGGTGAACTTGCTGCGGTAGATAAATTGAGTCAAGCTGCAGATCAGATTGCACAACACCCAGTAGCGCTTCAGTTGCGTAATCTCCAAACGCTCTCAGAAATCGCCGTTGAGAAGAATTCGACAATCATCTTTCCGAATCAAATGCTCCCCACTACTGATGACATCAATAAGTTCTTTGCACTCGAGAATATGCGCGTCGAGAAGCCGAAGAAATAAGTGTTTAAGCTCGCGCATAAGCAATTTCTCGATCAAAAGCTCACACGTACGAGCTGGCACAGGCAGCATGTATTAGATTGTCGCTATGCCGCGATTGATGCTCATGATAGCTATGTGATCGAGAGTGTCTTCGAAGATTGCAAGTTTTCGGTGGTAAATTGGCGTCTGAGTCACTTCAAGCAAGTTGAGTTTCGCAACTGCATCTTTGAAGACGTAGACTTTGCGGGTTCAGAGTTTAAATCAGTAAAATTTATTGATTGCGATTGGCGGGAGGTTGATCTGTCCCAGTGTAAGGTTGGGGTGAAAAAGATGGATCTTAGTGGAACAAAACTGGGTAAAATAACCGGATTTGAGACACTAAGTGGACACGAACTCGACTACGATCAAGCAATTGGGCTCCTGCCGCAGTTTCTCCAGCAATACCATATGAAGATCCGAGAGTCTTAATGTAAAAGATCCCGAGAAGCGTATAGCTCCGCGGGACGAATTGATGAATAAAGAAAAGGCGTCTAGGCGAGTACGAGGACAGCTTCTTGAGTGTTACCCGTGACGAGTTTTGCGAGTGCTTCTGCATCTCGCTGCATCACAACAGCCGGTCGACAACTGATGCGCGGAATACGATCTCCGCACGATGAACGGGGACGAACCAAGCTGGTGCGAATGACGCCGCTTGAAGACAGCATGACGCTACGCATGAAGAGGCGTCCGCCGACGTGATGGAAGGCCAAGACCACGGTGTGCGGCTTTGATGGGTGAGATGGCCGCATATGGATCGTGCGAACATCTTCTTCTGTCCATGAGTCTGGCGTGAAGTGATATTGCTTCAGGGCTTGTACGGCCCACACAGGGCAATTTGCCCTGATTGCGAGCTGCTCATTTGTCATGTGATTCCACCTTTTTTGTTCTTGTTTCGGGTATTACTCGATCTTTTGTATCGTGCCTGGCCGTAGAGTGGGCCTGGTTTGAGTGCGAAAGAATCCCCCTTTTAACCCGGGTGAAGGTTCGATTACACCTCGATTTCTTTCGAAAAGTGCTTACGTATAATTATACGCCTACCCGTCAAGAGAGATGGGTATGGCAGTGACTACATCACAAAACCCCCAATCTCGAGAGAAAGGGGGTTTTGCTTTGAACCAAGTGTTCGATTGCTCGTCTTATAAAAGACCAAGCTTACGGGCACAAGCTGGCCATGGACTCCAACCACGACGGGCTTGAGTCTCACGGGCCTTGGCATCCTGAACTTCAGGTGGAGCAAGGTCTGGTCGCGCGAAGCCACCATAGTTTGCCCACGTGCTCAGGTTGTACTGGTAGGCACCAAAGTAACCGTTACCGGTGTTCTTGGTGTAGTCACCACCGGCTTCACAGAATCGCAACTGCGCAAAAGCGTCGTCACCGCCAATAATGACAGGAGTTCGCTTGATAGTAGTAGCAACTCGGATGGCTACCTTTTTGGCAGCCTTAGCCTTGGCATCAGCTTCCTGTTTTGCCTTGAGGGGCTTCACGACAGCATCATCAAATGACGGTACAGTCGAAGCTACCTTCAAGGGAGTAGCAGATTTGGTTGTAAAGGTGAGGGCGTGCGTGCTCGAAGCCGCAGCTTGTGCCACGCGGGCAGGGAGCTGGACGGTAACCGGAGTGTGCACGACCTGAGTGGTTACCTGTAGTGTAGCTACGGCGAGAACCGCCATAGCTGTGTGGATAGTACGCATAGAATCGTGAGCGCGGAGCTCACTGGTTCATTGCTCCTTTCCACCCTCCGAAGGAGTCACCGTGTGTTTTCTATCTGTCGCCAGGAGAAAACGTTTTATAGGGACCCTCCCAAGAAAAAAGACCCTATCGAACAGATACGGTCGCTATTTCTTGAGAACGGCGTGTATAATACGCTAATCTGCCTATATTGTCAAGCCCTTATGCTTACTTTCTGTACTTTTGGAATGATTGACAGATTACAACAGATAGGATAAGATAGGTGGGCTAAAGTAATTAATCTTTCAGTAGCTCACAAAACCTTCCTCCCGCTTGGGAAGAGCTACTACGAGAAAAGGAAGCAATATGCCAACAAAAACTACGGCTCCGAAGAAGGCAGCCGTCAAGAAAACTACTGTTCCAAGTGCAAGCGCGCTTCAGGAACTCCTTCAAGCTGGTGTCCACTTCGGTCACAAGACTGAGCGCTGGCACCCAAAGATGTCACCATTCATTCACTCAGCTCGTAATGGTATCCACATTATTGATCTGATTCAGACCGAAACTCGATTGAAAGAAGCTGAGAAGTTTGTCGAACAGCTTACTGAGCAAGGCAAGGCGGTTCTGTTTGTCGCGACTAAGCGTCAGACAAAGGCTGTTGTTGAAAAGGCAGCTCAGGACGCTGGTATGCCTTACGTAACTCATCGTTGGTTGGGCGGTATGCTCACAAACTGGGAAACGATCTCGAGCCGCTTACGTCACCTTAAGAAGCTCGAAGCTCAGCGTGATGATGCTGCAGATAAGTTGACGAAGAAAGAGCGTCTTCGTCGTGACGAAGAGATTGCTAAACTCTCAAAGACCTTCAACGGCGTACGAGAACTAACACAATTGCCTGAAGCTCTCTTTATCATCGATATTCCGCGCGAGACAATTGCAATCAAGGAAGCAAATCATCTCAATATCCCCGTAATTGCAATTGCTGATACAAATGCAAATCCAGAAGGTGTGCAGTATGTTGTACCAGCAAACGATGACGCTGTGAAGTCTGTTGCACTGATTGTGAACCGTATCGCACAAGCGGCTGCTAAGGGCGCAGCAGCGTACGCAGCCAAGACGAAATCAGATAACGACACTGAAAAAACTGAAGAGCAGGAGGGTTAATCAATCTATGTCAATCGAAGACATTAAGAAACTGCGCGAGATGACTGGCGCCGGCATGATGCAGGCTAAGGAAGCATTGACCGAAGCCGGGGGCGATATCGAGAAAGCACAAGAAATCCTGCGTGTGAAAGGTATGGCAAAAGCTGAAAAGAAGGCTGATCGTGTTGCGGGCGCTGGGCTTATTGGTAGCTATGTCCATGGTGGACGTATTGGCGTACTCGTCGAGGTAAACTGTGAGACAGATTTCGTCGTCAAGACCGAAGACTTTCAAAATCTTGTCGAAGAGCTTGCTCTGCACATCGCGGCTATGAGTCCTCAGTATGTTAAGCGTGATGAAGTGTCAGAAGAGGTTATGGCGAAAGAAAAAAGCCTCTTCGAAGAAGAAGTCAAAGAATCTGGCAAGCCGGCTGAGCATGCCGGCAAGATCGTCGAAGGTAAAGTTGATAAATGGCTAGCAGGTGCTTGCTTGCTCGAGCAGCCCTTCTATAAGGACGACTCGATGACTATTGATGAGTACGTCAAGAGCGTTATTGGTAAGCTTGGTGAGAATATCGTCGTTCGTCGCTTCACTCGTATCGAACTCGGTCAATAATCGGCGTACAATAGAGCCATGCAAGATATACTCAAATCTAGTGAAAATCTCATGAAAGATTCTTTCGAGCACTTCGATAGGGAGCTCAAAAACGTACAAGCTGGTCGTGCACATCCGGGACTCGTGGATTTTCTGTCGGTGAATGTATATGGGCAAGAAATGCCAGTTAAGGCGGTTGGCACTGTTTCTGCGCCCGATCCGAAGACGATTCAGATCCAGGTGTGGGATGCTCAGAATGTTGCAGCTGTAGAAAAGGCAATTCGTGAGAATGAAGCGCTCGGTTTGAGTCCGGCCACCGACGGCACGATGGTGCGTATGCAGATGCCTGCTATGACCGAAGAGCGTCGCCAGAGTCTGGTCAAACTGATCGCAGAGAAGCTTGAAGAATGTCATATCAGCTTGCGCAATGCTCGTCATGACGGGCTGAAGGATGCTAAGAAGGGCAAAGAAGATGGGAGTATACCTGAAGACGAGTACTTCAAGACTGAAAAACAGCTTGATGAACTCATTCGTAAGTACCAGGCTGATGCGCTGAAGCTTCACGATGAAAAGAAGCAAGAACTGATGACTGTCTAATATCTGAGTCAAAAACGACGCAAAAGCCCCAAATTCTGGGGCTTTTTGGTATTATGCAGAGATGAAAAACAAAGGGCGTACCTTTCGATATGGCAAATTGGTTCGTGACAAGATCGTGCCCGAGATGCTGGCAGATGGTGATGAGGTGGCGTTCGAGATTCTGGAAGATAATGAGCGGTATCTGCGTACGCTGCTTATAAAGTTAGTAGAAGAGGCATCAGAGGCAGCGAAGATAGGCGATACGTCCGACGATGAGCTATTGAGTGAGCTCGGAGATCTCGAGGCAATCATCGACGACATTCTCGTCTTGCGACGGCTTACGCGGAGGCAACTCAATTCGGCAAAAGTTCGCAAGAGTCTCAAACGGGGGAAATTCCGTGAGCGGTATTTCATTGATACCGTAACTGTGCCGGAAGACAGTCCGTGGCTGCAATACTACCTCGATCGTCCAGATCAATATCCCGAAGTGTCCGACTAAAGACGTACAGATAACAAGTGAGTACACACTGGCTGAGAAATAGCTCTCAGTCAGTTTTCATTTTTTCGTATATACTATGTATATATGGTCTGGATGATTCTGCTTGTTATATTTGCCTTTTCAGCGCTGGTGATCGCGCATGAATTCGGCCATTTCATCGTAGCGAAACGAAATGGTATCAAGGTGCATGAGTTTGGCATCGGGTTTCCGCCTAAGGCATTCGGCTTCAAGCGTGGTGAGACTGAGTACACAATAAACTGGCTGCCGCTTGGCGGGTTTGTGCGTCTCGAAGGGGAAGAAAATGAAAGCCGCGCCAAGGATAGTTTTGCGGTCAAGTCAGTCTGGGTGAAGACGAAAGTGCTCATGGCAGGCGTCACGATGAATTTCTTGATTGCATGGGTGCTGTTTACGATCTTGTGTATAGTGGGCATGGCAAATATTTTTCCGTTTGATCTACCTCGTATGGGTGCTATTCAGCCGATCGCTGCAGGCCCAAATCGCCTGGTGGTTTATTCGGTAAATCCTGATTCTGCTGCCGATAGAGCGGGGTTACAAAATGGCGATACCATGAAGCGCATTGATACGGTATCTCCGCAGACCGAAGAAGAGCTGCGGGCCGCTACTCGGGAACGAGCCGGACAAACGGTTGCCGTGGAATATGAGCGTAGTGGTGAGGTCAAGTCAGCGACTGTGACACTTGGGGCAGATGCAGACAAGGGGATTCTTGGGGTCGCAGCAATTTCGCAGCAAAAGGAGCGCTACGTGTGGTGGGCGGCACCATTGGCGAGTTTAGCTTTGATGTGGAAGACGATTGCTGTATCGGTACCGATGTTCTTCAGCTCTATCTGGCAAATATTTACTACAGCCAAGGTAAATGATGGCTTGGTGGGGCCAATCGGTATTGCCGCCGCCGCGCCGCAAGTTATCAAGTTTGGCTGGGACTACTTTGTGGCTCTGGTTGCTTCGATTTCTCTCTCACTTGGTATTCTCAATGCACTGCCAATCCCGGCCCTCGATGGTGGTCGCTTGGCGGTAATTCTCTTACGCAAGGTGGGCGTCCCTATGGGTGATCACCACGAGTCCTGGGCTCACACTATTGGTTTCGTTGCTTTGATGGCGCTCGGAATTGTCGTGGCTATCTCTGACATCTCCCGAATTTGGCGTTAGTAATGTCACAGCCCGCTATGCAGGTTCAGCGCACTCATGGCTCATGGCGGCCGATTGATGCACTGATCGCATATCTAGGTGTAGCAGTGTTGCCACTCGTGGTTGCGATCGCTGTCTATCTATTCGGTAGGGCCGGCTTTATATCAATGTCGATGGGTAGGATATTTGTCCGCGATGATCCATTTGCTGCGTTCGTGCAATATGCTGTAGCGCTCGCTATTGAGGTCGGCATTATTGTCGGGTTAATGCGCTGGCGCAAGCTTCGCATCCAGGATCTCGGCTTGCAGCGCTTCCATTGGGGCTGGATTTTTGCTGTGCTCGGATTGTATATCGCACAGATGATGTTGGTGGTAGTGGTTTTTACCGTGATACAGGTGGTGAGTCCGTCCACAAATCTTGATCAGGCTCAGGATGTGTTGGGCTTTGGTAAGACGCACTGGGCGGTCGTGGCTAGCTTCATTGCGGCAGTTGGTATTGCACCGGTTGTGGAGGAATTGATATTTAGGGGGATTATGTTCCGAGCGCTGGCGTCGCGTTGGCCGATATGGCTTGCAGCGGTCGTTTCTTCGGCGGCTTTTGGGTGGCTGCACGGGCAGCTTAACGTCGGTATTTATACTTTTTTGCTCGGACTGCTACTTGCCTGGCTATATCAGAGGAGTCAGAGTCTCTATCCGGGCATTTTGCTTCATATGCTGAATAATGCAATCGCTTTTTGGTTTATTTTACAGATACCGAATTAGAGCAGATGCCTTGTAGCCACTCCTGATACCAGGTAGACTGGAGAATAAGTATGCAACTGCCCCGTCTTCCTTTTTCACATTTGTTTGGGCGGCTGTCTCACGATATAGGTATCGATTTGGGGACAGCTAATACTTTGGTGTATGTGCGCGGGAAGGGCATCGTGATTAATGAGCCGAGTGTAGTTGCGATCAATACGAAGACCAAGCAAATTCTCGCCATCGGCGATGAAGCCAAGCGTATGGTAGGCAAGACGCCGGCCAATATCGTAGCAAATCGGCCGCTTGTTGACGGTGTAGTCTCGGACTTTGAGGTCACTGAGCAGATGCTCAAGTACTTCATCGATAAGGTTCATAAAGACAACTTTGTCCTTATCCCGCGACCGCGAGTGGTGATCGGGATTCCGTCGGGAGTAACTGAGGTCGAAAAACGTGCCGTAGAAGATGCTGCGATGAATGCGGGTGCGCGTGCAGCTTATCTGATCGAAGAGCCGATGGCGGCAGCAGTCGGATCGGGTATGCCTGTACATGACGCAGCCGGTAGTATGATAGTCGACATTGGTGGTGGCACGAGTGAAGTGGCGGTTATCTCTCTCGGTGGCATAGTGGCGTCTCGTTCGATTCGCATCGCCGGGGATGAGCTCACCGAAGACATTATCGCGTATGCGAAGGAAGAATTTAATTTACAAGTAGGCGAACGCACCGCTGAAGCGATCAAGATTTCAGTTGGTTCTGCTACCGACCTTGATACTATGCTCGAAGCACCGATACGCGGGCGTGACATTGTGACGGGGTTGCCGAAAGAAGTGATCATCAATTCTGATCAGGTGCGTGTAGCGTTATCAAAGTCAGTTAAGGCGATCGTGAATGCCGTGAAGGATACAATCGAAGAAACTCCGCCAGAGCTCATCGCAGATATTATGGATAAGGGGGTGTATTTAGCTGGTGGTGGTGCGCTCTTGCGTGGCCTAGACAAGCTATTAACTACCCAGACCAAGATGCCGGTAGTAATCGCGGATGATCCTTTGACGGCTGTTGCGCGAGGTACGGGGGCGGTTCTCGAGGACATCGATGTACTTAAGGATGTGCTCGTGACGACTCAATACGAAAAAACACCACGCTAAGCCAAATCACAATATTAATCGCGTATTCTGGAGGGATAATGCAGCATCGAAATATCAGGTTTGCGATCCTAGGAGCTTTAGTTGTGGCTGGTCTCGTGACCATATTGCAGGTGACAGGGTTGTGGCGTCCGATTGGTATCGTAGTCGATACGATCACGACTCCGATTACACGCACGCTGAGCGGGGTGTTTCGTGGTATTGGTGATGGGTGGAATACTCTCTTCTCGCTCGGCAGGCTGTCTGGGGATAATAAACGCCTTGAGCGTCAATTGACCGAACAGCAGTCAGAAATGAGTCGGCTCAAAGAGGTCGAACATGAGAATGGGCTTCTTAGAGAACAGCTTAATTTCCAGAAGCAACAGGGTTTGTCGTTGATTGGCGCGAGCATTACCGCCTATGAACCAGATAATATTCGCCATGCTCTTGTGATCGATCGAGGAAGTGTAGACGGGGTGCAGGTTGATCAGGCGGTGGTCAGCTCGGGGATATTTATTGGCAAAGTCGCTCGCGTGCAAGATCATTCGGCGGTGGTATTTCTAGTGACAGATCCAGAATTCCGTGTTCAAGCCATCAGTCAGACTGAGCGCGCCCGGGGTATTTTGAGAGGACAGCTTGGTAGTGGCTTACGATTTGAACAGATTGCGCAGAGCGAAAAGATTGATCGGGGAGAGAATGTATTGACGGCGGGCTCAGATAAGATTCCCAGGGGACTCCTGATAGGATCGGTTGATTCGATTGCGCAAAGTGATAATGAAGTATTTCAAGCTGCGAGCGTGAAGTCGGCACTCAACTTTGCTCGCCTCGAAGTCGCTTTTGTAGTGAAGGCGCCGTAGCTGATGCGGCGATTTGGCGTCATATTATTAGCAGTATTCGTGGGCTGCATACAGATTAGTTTGCACGGGTTAAGCCCTCACGCGGTTGTGCCAAACCTCGCGATCGTCACGCTGGTAGTGCTGCTCAATCGCTGGAGTTTTGAGGATCTGGCAATCTATGCGATTAGTCTTGGGATTGTGCTTGAAGTAGCTGCTCTTACGCCAACTGGCACACAGATTATCACATGCTTGTTGATTGTATTGGTTGGTAAAGTCGTGCTTCGTCAAGCGAGCGAGACGAGTCAGGCTGGTTTATTGATAGTGCTGGGGATTTGTATCACGCTTGCTTATAACCTTGCTACAACCCTTGCGTTATCGAGTTCGGTGTTGGCTAGTGGTATTGTGACGGTAATGGCGCGCGCTGCTGTCGAGAGCGTGTATAATGTAGCCAGTATCGCGTTCGGGTACTTTATTCTTTTTGCGGGACGCGAAACGGTAGGTCAGTACAAACTACCGAGATTATAGTCAAGAAGGAGGGGCGCGCATCAAACGAGCAATCTTTGGTAACACATCGAGTAAGCTAGTTCTCAAGCGACCACGCAATAAGCATGAGCTAGCAATTCAAGGTAGTGAAACCTGGTCACAAGCAGTCCTACCAGGCAGCGGTGAATCAGTCGCATCGGAGCAGACGATGCAGTCAGGATATATTCGTTGGTTTATCGCAGCGGTGTCGTTGGTGGCCATCATTCTCCTTGCTCAACTTGCTCAACTGCAGCTCATTCAGGGATCACGCTACCAAGCTTTGGCTGACGGCAATCGCGTGCGTCAGACTGTTTTGCGCGCACCACGTGGCGCTATATATGATCGTAACGGTACATTACTAGCACGTAATGTCGCAAACTTCGATTTAGTTGCTGTACCCGCACGTATGCCTAAAAAACCTCAGGATCGAGACCCTGTTTACGCGAAGCTGAGTCAAATCTTGCAAAAGCCTATTGAGGACATACGTACTTTTATAGAGAAAGACGGTCGACAGTCCCCATCGCCCGTACTTATTCAGCCAAATGTAGAGCGAGATGTCGCCTTGTCGATCGAAGAAAATATCAATGAGCTGCAGGGTATAAATCTCGATACTAATCCGGTGCGAGAGTATGTTGATCAGGGTTATCTCGCGCATTTTCTTGGTTATACGGGGCGGGTCTCGGCCGAAGATTTGAAAACCCACCCAACCTATCAGCAAACTGATTACATAGGTAAGCTTGGGATCGAACGAGCCTATGAAAATGACCTGCGGGGAAAGGATGGAGCGGAGCAGACAGAAGTAGACTCCACTGGTAAGCCGATAAAAGTATTGGCAAGTAAAGATGCAAGTCCCGGGAACTCGTTGCGATTAAGTATTGATTTTGGGCTTGAGAAGGTTATGGCTGAGAGTCTTACTAAATATATGACAGCGGCTGGAAGTACTCGTGCAGCTGGTGTTGCTATGAACCCAAAAACAGGCGAGATCTTGGCAGCGGTAAATCTCCCGACATATGACACAAACCTATTTGCAAAAGGGATCAAGCAGGCAGAGTATTCAGCCTTAGTTGCAAATACCGATAGGCCACTTTTTAACAAAGTTGCTGCCGGAGGGTACCCTATTGGTTCAACGATTAAACCGATGGTTTCAGCAATCGCCCTCCAAGAGGGGGTGATTACGCCCAGTACGACAATTAATGATACTGGCAAGATTGATGTCGCGAATATTTATGATCCTTCGATAGTTTATACATTCAAGGGCTGGAAGCCAGAAGGGTTGGGTCTTGTGAATGTGTATCGGGCAATTTCATTTAGCTCCGATGTGTTTTTCTATTATATCGGCGGTGGCTACAAAGACTTTAAGGGGTTGGGGGCAGCACGCCTGCTGAAGTATTACGATCTTTTTGGCTTTGGCCGTAAGACAGGACTTGATAGCGGTGATGAGGCTATTGGGTATGTACCGACTCCGGAGAAGCGCAAGCAGCAGACTGGCGAGGAATGGGGTACGGGAAATACGTATAATATCTCGATCGGCCAAGATGACTTGCGCGTATCCCCATTGCAGCTTGCAGTTGCGTTGAGCGCATTTGCGAATGGCGGTAAAATCATGCAGCCGCACATGGTAAGTGCAGTGGTTGATCAACACGGTGCGGTGGTCCGAGAAGTGAAGCCACAGGTAGTTCGAGAAGGGTTTATTAGTCAGGCAAACATCGATATCGTGAACCAAGGTATGCGCCTGACCGTTCTTGAGGGTACGGGTTGCTGTTCGATGAATCGGGAGGTGCCAGTGCCAGTGAGCGGCAAGACCGGTACTGCCGAGACGAGCTCTGAAGGCTTCGATGGCAAAAATCCTCGCACTAAACCACATGCATGGTTTGAAGCGTTTGCGCCGAGTGACAATCCTGAGATCTTGGTGGTGGCTTTGGTCGAAAATTCAGGGGAAGGAGCTGAATTTGCTTTGCCAGCAGTGCGTGACACTTTGAAGTGGTATTTTACCGTTGGGAAACAACCACGCTAGCATCGATGAGAATCAGGCTGAAAATCGCTTGACCAGCTAAATATCAGCTGTATATAATACACCACGACAAGGATAACAACCTGCGAAATAACACCGAGGCTCTTCGAGGGGCTTTTCTTTTTGGAAGGTATACTCGATGGGAAGGGCAAGGTATTTGTAAAGGAGATACGATATGATGGCGAAGAAAGAATTCTATGTTACCAAAGGTGGTCTCGATAAGCTACGTGAAGAGCTTGATGATTTGGTGAATGTGCAGCGCAAGAAGATTGCTGCTGCGCTGAAGGAAGCGAAAGAATTTGGTGACCTCTCTGAAAACGCAAGCTGGGATGACGCAAAAGAACGCCAAGCTTTTATTGAGGGGCGTATTTCTGAAATCGAAAACATCTTGAAGAATGCAGTTGAAATTGAAGAATCACATGGCGATGTTGTGTCGGTTGGATCTGTTGTGCATGTTGAGCTCGAGACCGGTGTGCAGAAGTTTCATATCGTTGGCTCAACTGAAGCTGACCCAGAAACTGGCAAGATCAGTAACGAAAGTCCAATTGGTAAGGCTCTTCTTGGGAAGAAGCCCGGTGATGAGATAGAAGTAGACGTGCCGGCGGGCACCATGGTCTACAAGATCAAACAGATCGACTAATCACCCTACATAAGAACTAATCCAGAGCCCGCCGTCAGGTGGGCTTTCTGGTTATAAACCTGATACACTAAGGAGTAAGTATGGAAATTCAAGACACATCTCAATATTGGTTAGATGGCACTCTGGATGCGGTGGCAGAGCGCGCGAAAGGAGCACCCGTACTGGTTTGTTCAGGCATTACCCCCTCGGGGCCGTATCACGTCGGGCATGCTCGCGAGATACTCACTGCAGAGGCTATTCGACGCGGGTTAGAGCTGCGCGGGCTCGAAGCTCGTCACATGCATAATGTCGATGACTTCGACGCGCTGCGCAAGCGCTATGAGTATCTACCTGAGTCGTATGAGCAGGAAGCTGGTAAGCCGGTGTATCTCGTGCCTGCTCCAGACGGCAAATCAGTAAGTTACGCCGAACAATTCTTTGCGGCTTATGCATCCGCTGCCGAGAAGCTTGGTATACCGATGCAGATATGGCGTTCGCACGAAGAGTATCAAGCTGGTAAGTTTGCTGAAGTTATCACAACTGCACTGCAGCGTCGCGATGATATCGCTCGTATTTTAGAGACAATTTCGCACCGTGAAATGCCAAATGATTGGCAGCCGGTGCAGATATTGGATGCGGCCAGTCAGAGCTTACGTACCGCAGAATTTTTGCGATTCGACGACCAGACAGGAATGGTGGAGTATCGTTCAGCCGATGGGACTGCCCGCACAGCCGATATTCGTAAGGGTGAAGTAAAGCTTGATTGGCGAGTCGATTGGCCGGCACGATGGCACATGCTTGGCGTAACAGTTGAAGGCTTCGGTAAAGAGCATGCGACTAAGGGCGGAAGTTATGATACTGGTGCTGCAATCCAGCGCGAAATATTTGGAACCGAGCCGCCAATTCCAGTCCCATTTAACCCGATTAACTTAAAGGGCGATACGCGCAAGATGTCGAGCTCACTTGGCAATCTTGTCACGATAGATCAAGCGCTGGAGTTCATTCCACCGGAGGTGCTGCGATACTTTGTGTTTAAGAGTGTACCTTCCAAGGTTCTCGAATTTGATCCAGGTCTCGGTATGTATAACTTGATTGATGAATTCGCAGCCACCGAACGCGCTGCGCAAGCTGGTGAGCCAACTCAATTTGAACGCGCGTGGCGAGTCTCAGTCTTGAAGAGTGACGAAGCTACCATCTCGACTATCCCGTATTCTCATCTGGTTGCAACATACCAGGCGTCTCGCATGGATAAGGGTCGTACGATAGAACTCCTCGGTCGCACCCACCCAGTGCAGGTAAAACGAGAAGAGGAAGTTATCCGACGCGAGCTTGAATATGTACAGCGATGGCTGGGTACAAGCTATGCTCCCGAAACAGTGAAATTCTCAGTGAGCGAAAATTTGCCATCCGTCGAGATCGCGCAGGCTGAAGAGTCATTCCTTCAGGCATTAGCCGATTCGTATCCCGATAACCCAGAAGCAGATGTGATACAAACTTTGATATTTGAGACAGCAAAAGCTCAAGAGGTGCAACCGCGGGATGCATTTAAGTTGCTCTACCGACTCTTTATCCAGAAAGATGCTGGGCCGAAGCTCGGTGGGTTCTTGGCAGACCTTGATCGCGATTTCGTAGTAGCGCGCCTGAAGCGGGAGCGGTAGAATAGAACTATGCTAGACCTGAGATATGTCCGAGAACACACCGAAGAACTCAAGGTAAATATAAAGCGCCGTGGCCTAACGGTCGATATCGATCGTTGGATCAAGCTTGATGCGCGCCGTAATGAGCTGATCCCACAGGTCGATGAATTGCGTGCGGCTCTCAAGCTCTCGGGCAAGCCAACTCCAGAAGAGCTGGCTGATTTGCAGCAAGCCAAGGCAGAGCTTGTGAAGAAACAAGAAGAGCTACAATACATTGAACAGGAGTGGAAAACGCTTTGGGGCGATATCCCTAATCTCATCGCGCCAAACACGCCTGAAGGTGGCGAAGAAGCGAACCGCGAAGAGCGACAGGGGGGCACGAAGCCAACTGACCTCGCAGCATATAAGGATCACCTCGAGCTTAACGAAAAACTGCAGTTTGTAGATTTTGAATCTGGTGCGAAAGTGGCAGGGAGCCGATTCTATTTTCTGAAGGGTCCTGGCGTCAAGTTATGGCGAGCTTGCGTTTCGCTAATAAGCGATATGATCGCCGAATCAGGCTTCGAGCTTATGATGGTGCCACATATGGTGAATACGCGAGTGGCAGAAGGTACTGGTTTCTTGCCGCGCGGAGAAGAACGCCAGATCTACAAGATCGAAGGGGATGACTTAAACCTTATCGCTACAGCAGAGCTGCCTCTTACGGGCATGTATATGGATGACATCATCGATGTGGCGCAGCCGAAACTATTGGCTGGTATTTCCCCGTGCTACCGCTTGGAGGGCGGTACCTATGGGAAGTTTTCTAAAGGACTCTTCCGGGTGCACCAATTTGAGAAGCTCGAGATGTATGCCTATACAAAACCCGAAGAGAGCGACGAGATGTTGCAACGTATACTGGCGCTCGAAGAGAAGATTTGTGCGGCTTTAGAAATCCCATATCGAGTTATCCGTATCGCCGATGGTGATCTCTCTGCTCCGGCATACGAGAAGTATGATATCGAATACTGGAATCCAACCGATAACTCCTGGCGTGAGCTAACCAGCTGTAGTAACTGCACTGACTATCAGGCCAGGCGCTTGAATATACGGTATCGCAATGAAGCTGGTGAACTTACACATGTACATACCCTTAACGGGACTGCTATTACTAGTACGCGCACCCTCATCGCGCTACTAGAAAATCATCAGACGACCGAAGGTGGCGTTAAGATACCGCAGGCATTACAGCAATATTATGGAGGAGATACGCTATGATCAACACCACTAAGACATTCCGAAAGTTTGAAGCCGATACTGAGCTCCATCGCTATATAGATCGTAAACTATCTAAGCTCGATCGGTACTTTCCGCGTTCGCATCGTCCAACCGGAATGCGCGTCGAATTACATCGTGACGAAGCGGCAGATCCAGCAAAACGTTATGTTGGGCACGCACACATCTCAGTAGCGAAGCAAGATATTATTGCCGAGACAGCTAGTATGAACCCCCATACCGTCGTGGATATCCTCGAAGCTAAGCTCAAGGATCAAATTCGTAAGTATAAAGAAAAGCATATCCCACGGCGCCTCAATGTTGGCAAGTTTTTTCAAGCAGAGCCAGTCGAATAGCTATTGACAGAATTACATAAATCTGTATAATCATCAGGTTTGCTCGTTTTTAGTTCATGCGCGATTGTGTATCGATCTGATCTCAAAAGCAGCCAGTCCTATCCATTCATCCGCTCCACGCTGGGGCGTGTTCTTCCTGAAAGGGGAATGACATGGCGGAAAAGAACCTTCCAACTGATCCATCCTTCTCACCCGATGGTGCATACTTGCGTATCCCGTGTCCGTTCTGTGGGGCTAATCCAGCCCGACGAGCAGCCGAGGTTAAGCAAGAGATCCTCAATGGTCGAGTGGGAACACTGTCCTTCAGATGCACCATCTGTGGTAAGCAGCCGTTTGTGCTTGCCACTGACGACATGGTTGCTCAGCTCCATACGGCTGGCGTTCATGGACCGACAGTATTGTCCGAGCGCGGTATCCCTACCAAGGGTGTGCTCGTTACGTGGTATCCCGGTACGGATTGTCTCGATGAATCCCTCGACGATTCGCTGATTCTCCACCTGGAGTAAGCCACTCATCCTCAACCCCCAACTTCCCCGAAAGGATGTGAGCACTATGGCACTCATTCGTGCTACCTGTAGTGAGTGTGGTGATGTAGACTTGCGCAGTTGTGATGTGCGAGTGCGTGTTTGCGAGGACACAAAGCAAGCCACATATCTGTTTCGCTGCCCCGTCTGTCGGATGACAGAAGTGAGGGGTGCTGATGAGCAGGTGGTGGACATCTTGGTGTCCGCCGGCTGTGCGTTGAGTTCTTGGCGGTTGCCGAAGGAGCTCGAAGAACACCCAAAAGATGGCGGCGCCATCACCTACGACGACCTGATCGATTTTCACGATCACATCAACGGCGACGATGATGGATGGTTGCGTGACTTAGAGGCGCATATTGCCGGTGACACCGGTTAGGACTTCCGGCTCGTTTTCTCATCTTGAGGAGCGAGCCGGTTTTCTGTTTAGGGTGTCTGCCGGCACCACTTCTCTATCTGTTGGCCGAAAATTCTGCTATACTTATCAGGTTATATGGCAAATATTTTTTCACGTATTTTAGGTGACCCAAATGAGCGAGTCGTACGCAAGCTTCGAGCTCGTGTGGAGCGGATTAATGCACTCGAAGAAGAAATCCGTACACTGTCTGATAAGCAACTGAAAGCTGAAACGAAGAAATTCAAGACCGAAATCGAAGCAGGCAAGAAGCTCGATGATGTGCTTGAGCGAGCGTTTGCAGTTGTTCGAGAGACAAGCCATCGTGTTATCAAGCAGCGTCACTTTGATGTACAGCTGATCGGAGGATTAGTTCTCCATCAAGGTGGGATCGCCGAGATGCGCACTGGTGAAGGTAAGACTCTTGTAGCGACGTTACCGCTATACCTTAATGCGCTCGAAGGAGAGGGCGCTCACTTGGTGACGGTGAATGATTATCTTGCGCGTATTGGGGCAGGGTGGATGGGCCAAATCTATCATTTTCTAGGACTCACGACATCGGTGATCATGCATGATTCTAGCTTTGTCTACGATCCAGAATATACCGATGAGTCACATGCCGATGAGCGCTTACGTCATCTGCGCCCCGTGACCCGCAAGGAAGCCTACGCGGCAGACATCACCTATGGCACAAATAATGAGTATGGCTTTGACTACCTGCGCGATAATATGGTTCAGCACGTTGATCAAATGGTACAACGGGGACTCCACTACGCTATCGTTGACGAAGTTGACTCTATTTTGATTGATGAAGCTCGTACGCCTCTCATTATCTCCCAGCCGCATGCCAAGCCGACAGATCGCTATTATCAGTTTGCAAAGATCGCAGCAGGACTAAAGCGAGATGCTGATTACACAGTGGATGAGAAGCAGAAGGCAGTTAGTATTACCGAGGAAGGCATCTCGCGTATCGAGAAAGCTCTCGGAGTTGACAATGTGTACGAGGCGGGGCGAATTGAAGATGTGCATCATATCGAGGCTGCTCTCAAGGCCGAAGCTGTATTCCAGAAAGATCGCGATTATGTCGTTAGTCCGGATGGCGAGATTATCATTGTCGATGAGTTTACTGGTCGCATGCTGCCAGGTCGACGTTATAGTGAGGGGTTACATCAGGCAATCGAAGCTAAGGAAGGTGTGACTATTCAGCAGGAGAGTCAGACGCTAGCGACGGTATCATTCCAAAATCTCTTCCGTTTATATAAGAAGCTATCCGGTATGACTGGTACGGCGGTGACTGAGGCCGAGGAGTTTGGCAAGATTTACAAGCTAGAGGTAACGACCATTCCGACGCATCAGCCAATGATTCGCGATGATCTTCCCGACAAGATCTACAAGACCGAGAAGGCCAAGTTCGAAGCGGTTGCTCAGGATGTAGCAGCGCGTCATGCCAAGGGGCAGCCAGTCTTGCTGGGTACGGTCTCGATCGATAAGAATGAACATCTCAGCGCCCAACTGACGAAGGCCGGTGTGCCACATCGAGTATTGAATGCGAAGAATAATGAGGCTGAAGCTGAGATTATTGCTGAAGCTGGTCAAAAGGGCGCTGTCACGCTAGCAACAAACATCGCCGGTCGTGGTACAGATATTTTGCTCGGTAATGGCGTGGCGGAGCTTGGCGGCTTGCATGTGCTTGGTACTGAACGTCATGAATCACGCCGCATCGACAATCAGTTGCGTGGACGTGCGGGTCGTCAGGGTGATCCAGGTTCGAGTCAGTTTTATGTATCGCTAGAAGATGATCTGATGCGTATCTTCGGTAGTGAGCGCATCGGCTCTATGATGGAGGCATTAGGCTTGCCGGATGATATGCCGATTGAGAATCGTATGGTTTCTCGGTCACTCGAGTCGGCTCAGAAGAAGGTCGAGGGACATAACTTCGATATCCGCAAAAATCTCGTCGAGTACGACGACGTTATGAATCAACACCGTGAGATTATGTACGCTCGCCGTCGCACCATTCTTAAGAAGGATTCACTCAAAGATGATATGATTCCACTTTTCGAGGCTGAATTCCGAGCCCTGATTGCCGGAGCGACCGATCCTCAAACAGACATTTTGGATCTGGAGAAACTTGCGCAGGGCGTGCGAGATGTCATCCCGCTTGATAAGGGCTGGGAGAAAGACCAGAAATCCCGTGATCATGACTTACTCATCAAGCAATTTATGGATATCGTCGAAGACATGTATCGTCAGCGCTATCTCGAATTTGGTGATGAGGGCGTGATGGTCATCGAACGTATGGTTTCGCTCAATACGATCGATTCTTCATGGCTCGAGCATCTTGAGACTATGGAGCATTTACGTAGTGGTATCGGCCTGCGTGGGTACGCACAGCGGGATCCGCTGGTGGAGTACAAGCAAGAATCATACCGGATGTTTGGCGAGCTGCAGCGCCGCATTGACTCAGAGATTGCTCATACACTCTTTAAGGTACGTGTAGATCTCGCGGCCAAGCCCGAAGAGCAGCCGATCGAGACGGAGATCACGAAGGCCGCCAAGCAGGCAGTCGAGATTGCATCGACATCGGAAGCGAACACTGCTCCGTCGCGAGCTCGGGCACTCAAGGAGTCTGAGCGTATCGGTCGCGAAAAAGGCGTCATTCGCCGCACAGCATCAAAACCTACTTCAAAGAAGAAGCACAAGAAGAAAAAACGGCGTTAGCCCTAGCTAATATAGTATTCGGGCCACAGCATGCTCTCGGTCATCATGGTATGATAGGGAGCATAAGTATTATGTGCATAATTACTACTGTTATCTTGGAGGCAATATGAGTCGTCAGCATAGAGGTGAACAATCTCGAGATTCAGTTGAGGAGCTTCCGGTTGATCATCCGAGACGGATTACAGACGTCGCACGGCAGCGTCGCGATGCGCTCATGGCACTCACGCAGACACATGAAGATGACCTCTCCAACCCAGAATTATTAGCCGTTAGTGATGAATCGGATATGCAGGGTCTCGCAGATACGGTGAAGCGAGAAGAGCGCGCTTTCATCGATGCAGATGGGGAATATCGTCAGTCGCTTCGCGCACTCGATAAACGAACCGGACGCGTTAAGCCTGGAGCAGAGCACTATGTTAGGCCTGACTTTCGCAAAATGTCGAATCGGGAAATCTCTCATTTTCTGAAAAGCTTACCTGGATATGATAAGGCAAAAGAGCAGTATCGTGCAGAGGGCGTAAGGATAGAGGACTACGTAACGTATGTAATGCCTGCAGTTCGATCTGGCTTGGTACGTGTGGGTTCTGATTTTTGGACCGGCGAGATTACGTCAGCTGAACCAACTCCCACCCCCACCCCTGCGTCTGCTCCGGTAGCGTCCTCTCCGCGTGATATTAGCTATGAGCGCCGTGTGGAGCGTCGTCTGGAACGCCAACAAGACCGTCGTGATGCCGAGCCTAATGATGAGGATTATCAGCGCCTCAATGTACAAGGTGGATTGACGGCAAGAGGGGCGGATGTATATGATGGAACAAAAGCATTAGAGGAAACGAAAATCATGCCGGATAGCGAAGTAAATAGGGGTTCAGAGGACGAGCAGGCTCAAGGGCAATCACAAGGCGAGACATTAAGCTCCGAGCTTGAAGAGATCAGAAATAACGCCGATGCTGCACGAAGCTATGGTGAGCGTGCAACTGCTTTTGCACAGCAAATGCACGGTGGGACTGCAGAGGCTCCTGCAGATACTGCGCAGGCCGAAGCTACGACTCCAAGTAGAAGTGAAGCACAGTCTGGGTATCAGCCAAACGAAGTGGTCAGCTATACGACTGCTGATGGTGAAACCAAGCAGTACTCAGTAGTTGGTCCATCACAAGGAGAGCGCGATGGGTTAATATTACGCGAACTCAACTCTACGCGGCAATTTGCGCTCGATACTGAGGAAGCAATGTCGCGAGTACGGCATAACGAAGCCTACTATACCGCACAGCAAGCTCAAGATGTTTATAAGAGCCCAGCCTTTGAGCAGACGCAAGAGAAGTGGCAGCAGGCCACGGAGTCTGACGCGGATATGCAGGAGAACTTCTGGCAGTCTAAGCCGGCCGTACCAACCGAGACTCCTACTACACCAGAGGATAGCGATGAAGTAACGCCATTTATTGATTACTCGAAGCCTCCATTCGGTCCTGGCGAACCAACTCCTCCGGAGCCGCCAAAACCACCAGAGGACCCAGGCCCGGAAGGCCCAACGCCACCTGAGGATCCAGAGAAGCCAGAAGATGACTCAGACAAGGAGCCTGGTACTTTTGTCCGACCAACTGTCGATGGTATCTTCGCGCTTCATAGTGAAAAAGTAAACGATGCGATTCGAAAGTTAGCCGAGGCGAAAGATGCTCGTGAAGCATTAGTTTTGGGCGGTAGGCGCGTTGAGGCGTTTGAGGCTGCTAAGTCTGATGTGGAAGATGTTTACGCTCAGTTCCTCACTGATGCAGGTGAGACCTCGGGTAAGGCGCTGAAGGATGCGGAGTATGCCAAGGGTGTTGCAGAGGCAACCAAGGCGACGTTCACTCGTGAGCTTGAACGAGCCCGTACGGCTGGCGACACTGATCGCGAAGCTGAACTCATGGCTCAGATTACTGATATCGATACTGAGATTGCGCGACTTGAGAAATTCCCAGTTGAACTCCAGACTGCGCTAGCTCTTGAGCTCTCACAGCTCCGTACAAGGGTCGAAGAAGCTCAAACAGAGGTCAAGTCCGAAAAGTTTGCCGGTAAGTTGCGCAACTGGTGGAAGGCGCATCCGAAGACTCGTCTTGCGATTGGTGTTGGGCTTGCGGCCGGTGGGCTCGCTCTTGGTGGAGTGCCGGGTATCATCATGGCTGGTGGTGCTGCGGCGATGCGCGGCGTGGGTGCTTTCATGGGGGTCGAGGGTGCATGGAATATCGGTCATGGCTGGCGTGAGAAATTCCGCAACCGCGGCGAGATGAAGCAAGCTAATGCCGAGATGGGAGATAGCTACAAGGGTGATATTGAATACACAGCCAATCAGGCACAAGAACAGGGCTTAGATGTCCGTGACCCGAAGGCATTCCAGGAGTTTATGACGAAGAATAACCAAGCTTTGTTTGGGCCGGAGAGTCTGAATAAGATATTAGCTGGGGATACTGAGAAAGCAGCTGAAATTACGAGTGCACTACTCAAAGATCAGATGGAGCGGATGAGTCGTGATGCGAAATCGGCTCGTACAGCTAAGATCGCCGGTGTAGTCGCCGGTGTGGCATCAGTGGTTGGCGGGTACTTCTTGCGCAACGGTGGCGGGGGTCGCCCAAAACCACCGACTGGTGATCCGCAGCCACCAACCGGTGATCCAGGGCCACCTTCAGGGCCACGTATACCGTCACCCGATGAAGCACGTTTCCAAGGTGCACGAGCTAGCGGTCCGAATGAATTTGGTATCTCCCAAGCTCAAGCTGATGAGCGTACAATGAACCTATTTAAGTGGATTGATAAGGTTCAGGCAGGTGAGGCAAGTCCTCCAACTGGCTTTAATCCAGAGCTTCTGAAGGATATTGATAAGATTCGGCCGAAGCTCGGATTTACGGACGCCGAACAGTTTAGGGTATTTGATCAGTTGACTGGAGACCTCTCAAACGAGCACGCTATTCCTCTTGGGGGGCGTATCGTAGAGGGTCAGGAGGCAGTCCTCAATAACGCAAGTCGCATCGCTGAGTTAATTAAGCAAGGGCAGTCGGTAGATAGTCTCAAGGCTATGTTACGTGCTGGCACATTGCGGTAGAAAGGTAATTTAAGGAGAATACTATGGACCAAACCACGCAAAACCCAACCGTCCAGCCGAGCCAAGATGTATTTACACGCCTCGGTATGGCACAGGCAACCGAAGAACAAAAGCAGCAGCTTGCAGATCAGATGAGTCAGCTTGTAATCTCGAGCGTCATCAACCAGGCAGCTGAGCGACTATCCGAAACCGATATGGCCTATATCGAGGGGTTGATTGACGCTGGATCTGGCGATCAAGTAGAGCAGGCTTTGCGTGATAGATTGCCTGACTTCGATGAGATCCTGGCGAAGACGGTGATCGAAGTTGAGAACAATCTCGTAGCTGATCAGCAAGCAGTGATGCGACAGGCTCAGGCCCGCGCCACCGCTCAATAGTCAACACGTTAGTTTCATAGAATACTTAGTACACTAGTAAGCGTGCTAAGTATTTTTGATTCCGTCTTTGTCGAGACGAGGTGTTAGGCATTGACCAATTAGCAAAAATATGTTACTTTTACTCAGACGCTCCTCTGATGGGGAAGTGTTTTTGCACCATTACATTTCGACTACGACCACAGAAGGGAGGAGACTATGTCTCCCCGACCCATGAATACTCGTATCCTCAGGTCCTTCGAGGACTTGTCGCCAGACCTGTTCACCAAGGGTGACGAGGATGACCCGGCACTCGCTCAGGTCATCTCGTTCATGCCTCGTGCCGAGATCGAAGACGAGTCGGGGGACTCCGATTCGACAGATCCAGCCGCCGAGCCGTCTGAGACGGATGACGCCGCCGAGCCGGCTACGGATTCCGAAGGCACCGCTTCTGGTGTTTCTGGCGACGACAAGCCGCGACGGATCCTCGTCAGGGACATGATCGATCAGCTCATCGCAGCTGGTATCGATCCCGACGCGGGAGCTGCGCTGCAGCGGATTCGCGACTGGTATGCCTCCGAGATCTCGGGTGGTGACCAGATGCTCATCACTGCCGCCACGCAGGCTCGCAAGGAGCTTCGTGAGGCGGTTGCTGAGTGGGTCGCCACCGCGCATTCCATCATCGCCGAACCCGAGGTGCCCGAAGAGGGCGCCGAAGGGTCGGATGAAGCTGCCGTCCTGGTCTCGTCGGTCCGCTTGACGGTCGAGGAAGCCAAGGCGCAGCTGATGGAGCACATCGTGATGGCTCGCAACTACGGTGGTGAGGACATCATGGAGCTGGCGAATCAGATCTACACCCTGGGCATGAAGCTCGGCGTGGACGAAGATCGTCTCTTCAGGATCGGCAAGGGCGATGAAGCCTATTCACCGTCTCGAGAAGAGCTCGATGCAGATGCGGACCTGAGAAAGAAGGCCTGGTACTATACCACTGCCTTCTGGATGTCCAGGGAGGAGCGCGAGCCCGAGGAGTTCCTCGCGGAGTGGTTCTGGCCCGGCACCAAGCCGAAGCCGGAGCGTACCCGCGAGCCTCGTTCTCGCGAGGTGGAGGCCACCCTACCTTCGCCGCCACCCCTGCCGGTCACACAGCACGATCCTGTTTCTCCGGAGCCCGACAAGGGTTCCGAAGGGGCCGAGCCGGTTGACGCTGGCTCCGGTGACGGTTCATCCGAAGCTGAAGTGCTCGACCCCGAGCGTCAGTTCCGAGTGCATCGTACGGGGGAGACCCTCGTCCGGCTCGAAGGTGAGTCGGACGAGGGCTGGGATGCTCGTACCAAGGCGGCCGTCAAGGCAGCTCGCAGGGCTGCACGGTCGGGTGATTCGGCCGCGAGGCCGGATCACGATCAGGCCGGTAGTGAATCGGCCTCGGAACCCGTGGAGAGTCTGTTCTCGACCGGGAACGTGACCACTCCGCCGGCGCCAGTCAAGAGCGTTGGCAGCCTACCTGGAGGTGGTGTTCGCATCACTCGAGAGGATGGCTCGTCCACCGATAGGCCCTATGACTGGCAGGCAGAGACAGACGAACCCGAAGGTTCTGACGACTCTGCTGACCGGCCGGATGCAGCTGCTCTTACCACAGCTGATGCCGAGCCGGTCTTCGACTGGCAGGCTGATGCAGAGCTGACGGGTGATGAGCCCGCGAGCGATGCGCTTGAGGCTGAAGTCGCCGAAATCATCGAGCCGGAAGGCGCAGATGGCTCCGACGACCAGGCTCCGAACGATCAGCCTCCACAGGCTCCGCCGGTGCTCGTTGCCGTCGGCGTCCAGGAGGCCACGTATCGGTCGGCTGTCGACTTCTACCGCGAGAACCCCACTGCTTCGGTGGCGGACGTTCTGGCAGGAATGTATAGCTGACGTACGTGTTAGCTACACGGGTACCTGGCCTTCGGGCCAGGTACCCTGTTTTTTTTCTTAATTACACCACTTATGCTTGGTAAAGGTATTGATTTTTTTATGAAAGTATGGTATGTTGGGGTATCTCTCGTTTCAATAGGGGACGAGAACGAACCTCCACAAAAGGGGAACCATGACACACCCGATTTCCACACCTGTCACCGATCGGCGACTCGTACCGGCGTTGCGCGCCGATGTCGACCAGCTCAAGAAGCTCGTCGCCATCCTGGCTGCTTCGTCCGACAACATGCGGGGCGAGCTGATCCCACAGATCCAGAAGGAGATCAGCGGCCTCCAGTCGCGTACCTCCGATGCTGCCTTCCGGCAGCAGCTCGACGAGCTGAATGAGAAGGTGGCTACCATCGCCTTCCTCGACCAGCGCGTCAACGATCTCGAGGCCAAGGTCAAGAAGTCCGACGCCTTCGCCAACGACCTCTTGGTCGCCCAGAACGCGGCCAGGTCCGCTCAGGAGCAGATCCAGTCCTTCTCGGATCGTCTGCTCGCCGTGGAGGTGCAGGTCGAGGCCCACGATGCGTCGCTCAAGGCGATCAAGTCGTGGCGACACGACATCGTCGATCCGACACTGAACCGGTTGGACTCCCAGCACAGCGCGATGGCCAAGGCCATCGCCAGCATCCGCTCGGATTCGAGCGGTATCAGCTGGGCGCTCTTCGCGGGGCTCACGATCGGGACCTTCTTCATCAGCTGGTGGATCATCGCCATGCTCTTGGAGGAGTGGAACAGGCCGAATCAGCTCGGTCTGGCCGGCCTGTTCACGGTGCTTGTCGTGATCGTCGCTCACGTGCTCGGTGTGCGGTCGGGGGATTCCTCGACCGCCGTCACCGCAGCTGCGGGTGCTTCGGCCTCGACGGGTACCACTCCGGCACCGCCGGCACCTGCCTCGGTCACCACCTCGCCTTCCGGTGGGGGTGGCACGCCGACTCAGGTGCAACCCAGGGTGGCGGTCGGTGCTTCGGCCTCGGCCGGAGCGCGTAGTTCCTCCTGATCTGGCTTCTCGTCAGTACGTTTGGTGGGGGTCTTCGGACCCTCACCAAACAAGTTTTTTCATTCTCCTGTGGATGAGCATGCTCATCAATAGGTTGTGTAAAAACGTAAAAACTCCGAACCTGAACACTCGAACCGAAAGGAATGATGCTCATGCAACGCAGAGTCATCACGATCATGGCGCTGTTCTTCAGCGCACTTCTGCTCCTCGGTGGCGTCCTCGCCGCGAAGGAGGCAAGCGGGGACGACAATCCCCGTGCCGACGAACCCACCACAACGACCACCACAACGGCCAACCCCGGTGGGGAACAGACCTGTGTGAACGGGGTCTACTTCTGGGCTCAGGACGCTGGCGGTCATCGCTTCGGTCCTGCTGTTCCCGAGGAGGCTTCGCAGGCTCAGGTCGAGCTGAAGAGGCGCCTCTGCACCGACCCCGCTCTGGCGGTCGCACTGCAGGAGTACATCACGGGCGCCTTCTCGTCTCCGGACGAGCGTGTCGACAAGACGGCCAATCTGATCCAGAACCAGGAGGCCTGGCGCCTCACGATTCTGGCAGTGACCGACGCGGTCGCGCAGGGCAACCCGCGCATCGAGACCGTGAAGGGTGCTTACAAGACCCTCTACATGGTTCCCGAGGGACGACAGATCCCGGAGGTGTACAACGCCTCTCCGGACAAGCCGTCCTTCGCGGTGCTGAGATTCGACACGCCCCAGGGTGTGAAGAACCTCAAGCTCGACTGCGGATTCCAACCGGTGGAGCAATCGTTCCCGCCGGCTGTCCCGCCGAAGACCACGCCGCCGTCGCCCAGGCAGCCCAAGCTGCCGCCCCCGACCGTGCCGAAGCCTCCGGCTACCGTGACGACTCCGTCGACCACCGTCCCACCGACACCCTCGAGCACCACCGTGCCGCCGTCCCCGACGACGACGGCCTGGAAGTGTGAGAAGGGGTGGAAGCTGGTCGGTGGCGTCTGGGTGTGTGGTGGTGGTGGCGACGTCAGCACCCCGCCGTACCAGCCGCCTTCGACGCTGCCGCCGACTCCGGGCTACAACCCGGGGACGACGGTGCCGGGATCCACCATCCCGCCGGGGGCGACCCCTCCGGTGAGCTTCGCTCCCACCCCGCCTCCCGAGGCGCCGGTGACGACCGACCCGCCGGCAGTGGGTGACCCCTGTCAGACGGCCAATCCGCCTGCATACTGCTAAGTAGGGGAAGACCCTTCCGACTCGGCTGTATGTTCAGGTTCAAACCCGGGGCCGAGCGCGCAAGCGCTCGGCCCCCATTCTTTTTTATTTACAGATTGTGCGCAGCATCAAGATATCCTGAGCTGCCACACCCACTTAAAAACGAGACAAAATATATTGACAAAAATGCTTAAGTATGATAATATCTACAGGTCATACACCATCTGGTGGAGCGACCTTTCACAAGCTTAATAGAAGTGCATACGTCGAATATTACCGATTGACGGCAAAGCAATCATATTACATAACATAAGCACTTTCCGAGCTTCCTTCTTTTCAGAAGGGTCTCGAAAGAAAGGAGTCATACATGACACTGCTTACTAAGCTACGTAATGTAGTTCTGGCTGCTGGTCTCGTACTCACCCCGCTTGCTGCGCATGCTACTGACACGGTTCGTCTCGAATCACGTCTCGGTGTTGCAAACGCTTCGGCCGGTGAACAAATGTACAATGCAAGCACCAATGCAAAGACTGATGAAACTGTCCAGGTTCAGTTGTGGTATCACAACATGGAGAATGCTGACAGCGGAAAAGTCGCTCAAAACCTCAAGGCCAAATTGCAGCTTCCAACTGCTGCTGGCAAAATTCAAAAAATCAACGGCACGATTAGTGCCGACAATGGTAACACTGTAAACACCAATGCTACCGTCAATCTCGCTCCAGACAACAGCTATCTCGAAATGGTTCCTGGTACCGCTATGTGGCGTCACAACAAAGGCACCAACGAGCAGCCAAACTGGGTAACTGAAGGCCTCACCCCAGCTCAGGAGCAAGCGCTCTTGAATGGTGGAGTTGTCCTCGAGAACGCAAAGCCTTGCTTTAACTTCGAAGCTACAATCACTGTTAAGCTTCGTGTGAAGACCGACATTGTTGGTATTTCGAAGCAAGTCCGCGTACTTGGTCAAAAAGACTGGGTTACCGAGAACACTGCTAAGTCTGGTGATACGCTTGAGTATCGCATCAAGTTCCAAAACGGTGGTAACACTGTCTTGAAGAACGTTCAGATTGCAGATACGCTTCCTGCAAACGTAACTTACGTTCAGGGAAGCACCAAGCTTGCCAATGGTAACCATCCTGATGCTGTGGCTGTCTCTGATGGCCTCACTAAGGGCGGTATCAATATCGGCGATTATGCTCCAGGTGCTGTAGGGTACGTACTGTATCAGGCTAAGATTGATTCTAAGCTTAAGCCAGGTAATTACGACCTGAAGAACGTTGCAGGTGTAAAGGTTGGCGAACAAATGAAGTTTGCTGAAGCTCACACCAAGGTAACGGTCGCAGGACCACAGGAATGTAAGCCAGGTATTCCAGTAGGCGATAGCCGCTGTAATCCTACTCCAACAGTAACTCCTACTACGCCAACTACTGGCGGAACAGGTACAAGCCTGCCGGAGACTGGTCTTGAAGGGGCTGCAGCTGGTCTTCTCGGTACAACCGGGTTGACCTATGCAGGTTACTTCTACCGTCGTAGCCGCAAGGCTCTGACAAGCGCACTTCGCAACCAATAAGCTGGTGAAAACCATCGCCTCTAGACGAGGTGTGCAACAGAAAGGCCGTATGAGCATTTGCTCGGCGGCTTTTTTGGTATATGGGGTATACTATAATCTATTGTAAATAAACGTATTCGAAACATATCGTTATGAAACCAATCATTGACCAATTGACAAACCTTCTCGAAGAAGTGCAGGCTGCAAAAGAGCAGCTTCATTTGCAGTCTGAACAAAAAGTACTTGAAGAGCTTGAGGCGCGTATGAATGCGCCTGGTTTTTGGTCTGACCAGGGAGAGGCACAGCGGGTGAGTCGAGAGGCGGCCTTATTGCGTAAGTTTATCGAAAGCTGGGATGTGATTGAGGAGTCGATTAAGACAAACCTAGAACTCGCCCAAATGTCTGATCCGAACGAAGAATCACTCATGAAGGCGTTTCGCGAAACGACAGATAGTATGGCCGAGTCTGTTCGGAATATGATGCTGACGGTGAAGTTATCCGGACCATACGATAAGTCGCCGGCGATTATTCAGATCTCAGCTGGCGTGGGTGGCACCGATGCTCAGGATTGGGCAGAGATGCTTCTGACGATGTATACACGGGCGGCCGAGAAGCTTGATTTGAACGCGGTATTGATTGACATCTCTCGAGGCGAAGAAGCTGGTATTAAGTCCGCTACACTAGAGATTAGTGGGCCATTCGCTTACGGTAAGCTTAAGAGTGAGAAAGGCGTGCATCGCTTAGTGCGTCTCAGCCCTTTCAATAGCGATAATCTACGTCAAACAAGCTTCGCACTGGTCGATGTCGTACCTGAGATTCCGATGGAGGAGGTCGAACTTGACGAAAAAGACCTCCGTATCGATGTCTTTCGTGCTGGTGGGCATGGTGGTCAGAGTGTGAATACGACAGATTCAGCCGTGCGTATCACACACCTTCCAACTGGTATTGTTGTAAGCATTCAAAATGAGCGCTCACAACTGAAGAATAAAACTAAAGCCATGAGTATTCTTGCAGCTCGCCTGGCAAATCTTGCCCGTGAGCAGCATCTTGAGTCAATTTCTGAGCTGCGCGGTAAACTCACCTCGGCCGACTGGGGTCAGCAGATTCGCTCGTACGTATTGCATCCATATCAAAAAGTCAAAGATCATCGCACAGATTACGAGACAAGCGATACTGACGGCGTCCTGTCGGGTGGGATTGAGCCGTTTATCGAAGCGTATCTCACGAAACAGATCGGCACGACAGACTAGCTAT
Organism: uncultured Candidatus Saccharibacteria bacterium; assembly: GCA_964613485.1. Taxonomy (GTDB): domain Bacteria; phylum Patescibacteriota; class Saccharimonadia; order CAILAD01; genus JADZGC01. The sequence goes on along the minus strand of CAZTHB010000001.1, from coordinate 40,312 downwards.
ATTCGTTGAAGGCGTGCGCCGACTGCATTTAGCCGGGTATCGATGTGTTCGTAGCCGCGGTCAATGTGCTCGATGCGATCGAGCGTGGTTGTGCCGTGGGCGATCATGCCAGCAATCAGCATAGTAGCTCCAGCTCGAATGTCGTAGCTTACTAGTTCAGTCCCAACCAACGGCGTTGGTCCTGTAATCATGCCGGTATGGGCATCGCGGATTGCAACAGAAGCGCCCATGCGCTGCAATTCAAATAGATACTGCAGACGTCCTTCATATAGGGTCTCAAATATCTCAGATGTGCCTTCACATTGGGTCAGTAAGACAGCCAAGGGTGTTTGGAGGTCAGAGGGGAAGTTTGGGTAGGGCTGGGTGCGAACATTAATCGCTCGGTATGGGCCTCCGGCGAGTATGTGAATTGTCTTGGCGTCTATAAGCTGGTAGCGTACTCCTATTGCGTCAAAGATAGTCAGCAGTGCATCGTGTTCGTTGATAATAAAATCATGTACAACCAGCTCTCCGCGGCTTGCTGCAGCTGCGATTGCCATAGTGCCTGATTCGAGTTGGTCAGCTGGTACGCGCCATTCACCGCCATGAAGTGTGTCTACTGCATGAATAATGAGATTGTGAGTGCCAATGCCTTCAATCCTCGCACCGAGGTGAGCCAGCATGTGGCAGAAGTCGACGACATGTGGCTCTACCGCTACCATTCGAAGCTCGGTGGTGTGCGAGCCGAGACAGGCAGCCATAATCGCATTCTCTGTACCAGTTACGGTCAGCTCACCAAGGATGACGCGCCCGCCGCGATTGATGCCGCTGACACGAGTACTAATGTTATCTATCGAGACGGTGTAGCCGAGCTCTTCAAACGCCTTAAGATGGCTGGCGATTGGTCGTGCACCAATGATGTCTCCTCCAGGCTGAGCAATGGCGATGTCGCCAGTACGCGCAACTGCAGCGCCTAATACCAGGACAGAGGCTCGCATCTTAGCTGTCAGATCTTGCGGAATGCTGCCAGCTCGAATGTGACTAGGATCAACCCGTATTGCGTGGTCTGTGCGGGTGATCTGCGCGCCGAGACTCTCGAGAATCTCACACATAACTTCTACATCACTCAGATCCGGTACATTGTGGAGCGTCACCGGTTCACTGCTTAGGAGCGTTGCCGCAAGCATTGGCAGGACGGCGTTCTTTGACCCAGCAGTATGCCATTCGCCATGGAGAGGAGTAGGGCCAGTGATGATGAGTTGTGCCATAGTGCTTATACTATAGCAAATTCGACCCCACGCAGTGAGTTGGCTGTGGTAAAATGACTGCAGTGATTTTGCTAGACCGTGTTACAGTTATGTATCCAAACAAGACCGTCGCCTTGAGCGGCGTTAGTTTGCATATTCAACCAAAAGAATTTGTGACGGTAGTGGGTTCATCTGGAGCAGGTAAGTCCACACTCATTCGTTTACTTATTAAAGAAGAAGACCCGACAAGTGGAAAGATCATCGTGGGCTCGATCGACTACGATACGATCACGAAGAAAAATATCCCTCATTTGCGTCGCCGCATTGGGGTGGTCTTCCAGGACTTCAAGCTACTACCAAATCTCACTGTATATGAGAATGTTGCCTTTGCGCTTGAAGTGAGTGGGGTGCGTACGAGCGAGATACGTCGTGCTGTCCCGAAAATCTTGCAGTTAGTAGGGCTGGCTGAGAAGGCGAGTAATTATCCAGGCGAGATATCGGGTGGAGAGAAGCAGCGTGTGGCGATCGCGCGGGCTTTGGTGCGCAATCCAAAGATCCTGATTGCCGATGAGCCAACCGGTAATCTCGACCCCAAGAACTCATGGGATATTATCGAGCTGCTCTTGAAGATCAATAAGTTTGGTACGACTGTATTGCTTACGACGCACAACAAAGAGATTGTGAATGCCTTGAAGCGTCGCGTGATTACTATTCAGCGAGGACGGATTGTGAAAGACGAAAAAGTCGGAAGGTATATACTCTAATGATTACTTTCTTGCGCATCATCAAGTCCGGGTTTAAGAACCTGTTTCGTAATGCTTGGTTGTCGATCGCGGCCACTGCGATTATGGTTATTACCCTCGTGATCGTGTCAGTATTCTCGTTTTCAGCGCTTTTCTTACAAAACCAGCTGGCAGTTATTCGTGACAAAATTGATCTGACGGTATTCTTAAGCGAGAAGGCTTCGCAGGAAGACGTGACAAAGCTTCAAGAGGAAATTAAGGGGCTTGAGAATGTCAAAAATGTCACTTATATCTCTAAGGCTGATGCACTCGAGCGCCTACGTGAGAGTAGTAAGGATGGGGAGCAGTTAGCGCGGACGGCCGAAGAAATTGGCAATCCGCTACCTGCTTCCATCGAGGTCAAAACAACTTCTCTCGATGATCTTGCTACGCTTGACGCGAAGATCCGTACCTTGCCTGAGGCAAGCGCCATCACTCAGACCAGTCTGCAGGATAATAATGTCCGTAAACAGGTAGTCGAGAATATAAATAAAATCTCGCAAGGGGTGAGTCGTATCGGTACGATCATCTCAGTTGCGTTTTTGATCGTGTCGTTACTTATTATCTTTAACACTATCCGCATGGCGATTTTCACACGCCGCGAAGAGATCGACATCATGAAGCTGGTCGGCGCTACTAAGTGGTATATCCGGGGTCCATTTCTTGTCGAGGGAGCGGTATATGGGATTATTGGTGCGACCATCGCGATCGCAATTGCCATTCCGTCTCTTAACTTCGCTAAGCCGCTGTTTGTGAATTATTTCAGCACAACGGATGTGATTGATTTTGTTTCGGCTCGGTATAATCTCGTGATTACCGGTATGTATGCACTTGGCATGTTTATCGGCACAACCTCGAGCTACCTCGCCATCTCACGCCATTTGAAACTGTGAGATCAATAAGCTATACTGGCATTAGCGCATTTTAGGATTGGCGCAAACAAAAGGAGGGGACCCTGAATATAGTTACACTTGAGAAGCACGTTAAGCGCGTGCTCGTTATCGTTTCTGCACTTACATTAGTCGGAAATGCGTCTGTTGCGTATGCGATAAATTATGATGAGCAGATCAATGCGCTCCAGTCACAAATAAAGCAAAATCAGTCAGCAGCGAGTCAAAAGGCTGCAGAAGCATCTACGCTGCAGGGCAAAGTTACGCAGCTCAATGCCGAAATCGCTGCTGCTCAAGCCGCGCTTAATCTTACTCAGACTCAGTTACAAAAAACGCAAGCCGATATCGAGGCAAATACTACGGAGTTGGCCAAGCAGACTGATAGCCTGCGTGAAAATCTTCGCGTCATGTATAAAGACCGCGATCTCACACCGCTTGAGGTGTTGGCTTCGAGTCAGAACCTGAGTGATTTTGTGGGTAGACAACAATACTTGCAAGACATCAAGGCGAAGATCCAGTCCAACATTGATGCGATCAATGCTACTAAGGTCAAGCTGGAACAGGCTAAAGCTGATTTGTCTGCCCAAAAAGAGAATCAACAGGGGCAACTAGCTCAGATTAGTGCGAAGAAAGCAGAACAAGCTAGGCTCTTAGCTGAGACGAAGGGGCAGGAAGCTGCTTACCAGGGGATGATTGCGAAGAATAAGCAGCAGCTGGATTCGGTCTTTGCGGCTCGCGCGGCAGAGATAGCCCGTAATACGGCCGCAGGCGGGAGCTTTCGTCCGGGTGGCCAGTGTGGCGGTGGCTATCCAAATGTATGGTGCTTGGCAGCTCAAGACAGCCTTGTCGATGACTACGGGTACTACAACCGCGAGTGCGTGAGCTATGCAGCGTGGAAGCGGGCGGCAATGGGTCGTTGGGCTCCGATGTATTGGGGTAACGCTGGCGACTGGTGGTATCGTGGTTCGGCTAGCCTTACGCCGCAGTATGGTGATATCGTTGCCTGGCCATACGGCAACCAATCACCGTGGGGACATGTTGCGATTGTCGAATCCAATAATGGTTCGTCGATTACGATTAGCGAGTACAACTACAGTCCACGTGGCGGGTACTCCACTCGCACCATTCCGTTTAGTCAACTTGGGGGCGTTCGCTACATTCGATAGGTAATTTATTGGCCCATACAAAAACATGAAACAAAAACGACATCATCCCTGGCTCAAGCATCTTCTAGGCGTATCTGTTTTGAGCGTTATGCTGCTCGGTGTATTGATGATGGTCGGACATAGGCGCGTGAGCGCGGATGAATATCAGCCGCTCATTGATGCGCTGTCCAAGCAGATCCAAGATAAGCAAGCTCTCGTCAAGCAGAAGCAGGCTGAGGGCGATACGCTGCAAAACAAGCTCGAGGCAGTACGCGCCGACCTCGCTGCGGCTCGTGCGAATCTCGAAATGACACGTCTTCAAGTGAGCCAGAACAAGGCTCGTCAGTCTGAAGTGCAACGACAGCTTAAGAAGCAGACTGATCTCCTCGGCGAGAATATCGCTGTTGTGTACCGACAAGGTGCTGTTACGCCGCTTGAGCTGATAGCCGGGTCACAAAACCTTAGCCAGTATGTAGATAAGCAGCAGTATATTAACTCATTGCGTGAGAAGATTAATCAGACGCTTGATGATATAGAGCGCACAAAAAAGCAGCTTGATAGTCTCGAGATTGATTTGCGTATCAAGGAAAACGCCGAGAAGCTGCAAGAGAAAGGTATTGCTGAAAAAGAAAGCGAGCTCGCACAACTTCTGGAAGCAACTCGTGGAGAAGAACAGAAATATCGTGAGATGGTGAAGTCAGACCAGGCTCAGCTTAATACCCTGCGCGCTCAGCAGGCAGCAGCAATTGCGGCGCAGAGTGCAGGGCGCACGTATACTTCTACCACTGACTATCCGTGGGCTTCTGTCGAGCCATTTCCGAGCTGGGGAGTTGACCCATGGGGCTTTTATTACCGTCAATGTACAAGCTTCGCGGCATGGCGTCGTGCGAACCTCGGAAAACCAATTCCTTCTTGGGGATTTATGGGGCCAGCAGATGCAAAAACCTGGTCGAATTGGGGCCGACAATTTAATATGCGGGTTGACGATCAGCCCGAGGTTGGAGCGATCGGTGTGTATGGTGGCGGTGAATATGGGCATGTCATGATCGTTGAGTCGGTGCTCAAAGATGGGCAGCAGGTGCTGGTGTCGGAGTTCAACGCAAACTGGGATGGCCGCTATAGTCAGTCTTTGTGGCCGGCAAATGTACTGACCTACATCCATTAGTTGAAAACAAACTGATAGCTCTACTACTTGGCAGGTATAAGGCTTGACCAGTACAATAGGGCTTATGACTCCAACACGATCTACTTCGCAAAAAGCTGCTCCAAAGCAGAAAACAGCATCACAGAGCGCCTGGCTACAGCGTGTCGGTATCGTGGTTGGTGCACTTGTCATCGGCACACTTATTGGCTGGTCATCGCGTTCATCAGTTATATTGCGCGATGGTACCTTCGCCGCGAATGACATCGCGACTGTCCGTGAGATGCTCAAACAAAGCTATGATGGCGATATTGATACCTCGAAGCAGGCTGAGGGAGCAATTCGAGGATTGGTTGCAAGTCTAGGTGACCCCTACACCACTTACATGGATGCAGCAGAATCAAAGGATCTATCGGATGATCTGAAGGGTGAGTTGAGTGGTATTGGGGTAGAAGTGGGCATCAAAAATAATCGTTTGACGATCATCGCGCCAATTGATGGGGCGCCAGCATCTAGGGCTGGTGTGCGGGCTGGAGATATTATTGCACTTATCGATGGTAAGGATAGCTCCCAATTTACGCTTGATGAAGCGGTTAAGAATATCCGCGGGGATAAAGGAACCACAGTTACCCTGACTATCTTGCGTGGCACGGAAAAGCCTCGTGAGATTGCGATTGTGCGCGATACGATAACGGTCGCGAGCGTAACTACTACTATCAAGGAAGGTGATGTCGGCTACATTCGCTTACGACGCTTCGGAGATGATACTGAACTCGCGTTTCGTAATGCCGCGGCTGAGTTAGCTTCGAAGGGCGTGAAGAGTGTTATTCTTGATCTGCGAGACAACCCGGGTGGATATCTTGATGGAGCAGTTTCGGTTTCGTCTGAGTTTGTGGGGAGCGGTACGATCGTCGAAGAACGCAGTCGCCATTTCTCAGACTCAAAGACAATGACAGCTAATCCGGGCGGTAATCTCACAAAGGTGAAAGTCATAGTTTTGATTAACCAGGGGTCGGCTTCAGCTTCAGAGATAGCGGCTGGTGCGCTTAAGGACAATGGCCGCGCGACATTGGTTGGCGAGAAGTCATTTGGCAAGGGGAGTGTGCAGGAGGTGCGTAAGCTTGCGAATGGGGCACAGCTCAAGATTACGGTTGCGCATTGGTATACGCCGAAGGGCGTGAATATATCCAAGGAAGGTATCGCGCCGGACGTTGAAGTGAAGCTAACGAATGATGACTATAATGCAAACCGCGACCCACAGCTGGATAAAGCTCTCGAACTAGCGCGACAGTAATAAATAATCCCCACCAGCCAAGAGCTGATGGGGTGATCATCACGGGATGACCGTGATGTAGTGACGTCCGAGCTTGGTTTCATACGTCAGGCAGACGAGGTCACCATTTGTGAATACACCTGTCTTTGGTGGTGTCTCGTCTGAGCTCCCGGTCATACCCTCGCCGAATGGTGCATTGATATCGGTCTTGTCTCCCTCGATCGTCAGTGTGGCGCGTACGCGATTGGTGGGGGTGACTCTGACCGTGCCGAGTCTGACGTTGTTCATTGCATTCACGCGGGGCGTGCTGTCATCGTGAGACGGACTGTGCATGATCACTGTGGCAGAGGCGCCTCCCAGTAATTCCTGGAGCGTCTCGACGATACGTGACGAGTTGCGAAGAGTTAGGGCTTCCTCAACGTAGGCTGAGGTGGGTGTTAGTGCCATGATGGCTCCTTGGGTGTGGGTGCGAAACTAGGCTATTTTATACTAAAATACGTATTTTGTCTATATATATTAACAACAAGTAAAATCCAGCATTATTTGACTCATAAAGCCCTTGCGGCTATACCGCCGAGGCGCGTAGACTAGTAGAGAAGAGGAGGGAATTGTGACGCAAAAGAATGATACAAAATACATATTCATTACCGGTGGAGTGGTTTCGGGCTCTGGAAAAGGCATCACCGCAGCATCGATCGGAGCCATCCTAAAAGCAAGAGGACTACGGGTCAACATTCAGAAAATGGACCCGTATTTTAATTTTGACGCAGGCACACTTAACCCGGCTGAGCATGGTGAAGTGTTTGTAACGCAGGACGGAGCGGAAACTGATCTTGATTTGGGTCACTATGAGCGGTTTCTTGATCAGCAACTTACTCGGCAGAGCTCTGTTATGAGCGGACAGGTATATGCAAAGGTATTTGCTGATGAGCGTGATGGCGCATTTCTCGGGAAGACTGTTCAAGTAATACCGCATATAACGGATGAATATCAGCGTCGGATACTCGAAGCCGGTAAGGGTTTTGACATTATGATTACCGAGGTGGGCGGTACTATCGGTGATTACGAGTCGCTGGCCGTTATCGATGCACTGCGTCAGTTTAAGCGACGGGTAGGGGCTGAAAATGTTCTGTATGCTCACGTGGTGTTCTTGCCGTATTTGGAGGCATCAAAGGAGCTTAAGTCCAAGCCTGCCCAAAACTCAGTTCGAGACCTACGCGAAGTTGGTATTCAGCCTGACATTCTGGCTGTGCGCACCGATCATCCAATTAAGGCGAGTATCTTCGAGAAATTGTCGCAGTTTTGTGATGTTGATAAAGAGGCTATTGTGGGTCTTCCCACAGCCAAGACAGTCTACGAAGTTCCGCTGCGTATGGAGGAGTCGGGTATCGGTGAGTATATCTGCAAGCGCCTCGGGGTGTCCTGCCGCAAGCCTGACCTTAGTGGATGGCAGTCGCTCGTTGAGACTATCATGAGTGATATGCCGGAAGTCCGTATCGGAGTAGTTGCCAAATATCTCGAGCACGAAGATACCTATTTGTCGGTCGTTGAAGCTTTACGTGCGGCGGCGTGGGCAGAAGGACGTAAGCTCGTATTCGACTGGATAGATGCCGAGAAGCTCACCGAATCTACGAAGCCGCTCACGGTAGTCGACGGTATCCTCGTCCCTGGCGGTTTTGGTCAACGTGGCGTAGAGGGCAAGATCGTGGCGGCTCAATACGCTCGTGAGCACGGGGTACCATATCTCGGCATTTGTCTCGGATTGCAGGTAGCAGTGATTGAATTTGCTCGCCACGTAGCTGGCTTGAGCGGTGCTCACTCGACCGAGTTTGATAAGGATTCTGCGCATCCAGTGGTACATATTATGCCTGAACAAATTGGCGTACAGCTCGGTGGGAGCATGCGTTTAGGTGATTATGATACAAGCCTGGAAGCCGGGTCTCTGGCTGAAGAATTGTATGTCTCAGAGCATATCGTCGAGCGTCACCGTCACCGATACGAGGTGAATAATGACTACCGCGACCTGATTGAGCGCAAAGGTCTACAGATTAGTGGTACCTCATATGGTGGGCAGCTAGTTGAGATCGTTGAGCTCCCAAATCATCCTTATTATATTGCCTCGCAGTTCCATCCGGAGTTCTTGTCGCGCCCCGGACGGCCGCATCCATTGTTTACTGGGCTTATTCGAGCAAGCATAGGGGCTTTACCTCCTAAGCATGAGCAGGTTACAATAGACAAGAATACTAAGCGGAGTAAGACGAATAACTCATGACAAAAGCTAAGCCAATGATTCTTCTCGTTGAAGACGACGAGGAGTTGGCAAGCGTCTACATGGCCCGCTTCGAAGCTGAGGGCTTCGGCACAGCGTGGGCAAATAATGGTGAACAGGCGCTTGCGAAGGTACTCGAGACCAAGCCAGACCTCATCTTGCTGGATATTATGATGCCACGAGTATCGGGGTTTGATGTACTGGATATTCTGCGCAATACTCCTCAAACAAAGAACTCCAAGGTTATCATGATGTCGGCATTATCAAGCGATCGAGATGTGCAGAAAGCAAAATCACTCGGCGTTGATGACTATATTATCAAGAGTCAGGTCGCTATGGCCGATGTAGTTCATATTGTGCGCAAGCATTTGGGGTTACTCGACGATAAAGCTGCAGCGTAAAGTATCCGCTCAACTAAAAAATCCTCTGATATGGAGGATTTTTTAGTGTATCGCTGGATTTACGCTGAGGTGTCGATGGTGACGACGGTTTTGCGCAGTGGCGCGCCCGTGAATCGACGCTTGTTGATTTGCTTGTAGGCTACTCGTCCTTCAGCGGCTGCGTGAATGGTGTAGTCGGTTGCTTGAAAAGTATTTTCACCGGCTACGTATGTTTCTCCGCGTTGACGAATAATGATATCTCCAGGATTTGCTACCTGGCCACCGTATAGCTTTACGCCAAGGCGCTTGCCGCGTGAATCGCGACCGTTCTTAGTAGACCCTCCAGCTTTCGTCTTTGACATGCTTATTGCTCCTTTTTGATCAGTCTAACTATCATGCGTCCAACCTGCTGTTCTGTGCGACGATAGGTGAGCCAATCGACGCTAGTTGGTGCAAACTGGTCAAAAGTATAGCCTATTTTATGGATCGAGTCAAGGAGCGGAAGATGAAAATCACGTCCTTGTATGTGCCAATATGGTAATGCTAAAACGATAGATTGAATTTGGGTTTGTTTATGAAAGTGTGTCAGTATGGTCGTATAGAGTTCGTTGAGCGAAGCACATTCTGCCTCGATCTGAGAACGGGTGGCGACAGCATTAAATGGTTGACCAAGATAGCCCTCAGCAACGATGTGAAGTGGCGTAGAGGGAAGCTCGACGGTTTGAGCATCTTGCTGTGTCACGGGTAGTGTATCGAGGTCGATACCATCTTGCTTTGTCCAGGTGAGGTTGGTCTGTGTCGCAACAACCATGCGCTCAGAGAGATCGCTGCCACCGACAGGGTGTCCCATACGACCGGCTTCCATCAAGACGACGCCGGTACCGCAGAAAGGATCGTAGATGAGCTTTGAGCGGTTTGTGGTGGCGAGATTAATCATAATCTGCGCAAGTTTAGGTGGCAGCATGCCGACACGTGCATCACGGGCCGGTCGGTTGCGATCGCGGTGTGTGTAGGCATCAATATCTTGTACCCAAGTCGTCCGTCCGACCCACCAACGATGGCCGCGTTCCCAGATTACGATCTCGGATTGATGCCCGCCGGTTAAATAATTGTGAAGTACTTGTGCGGCGTTCAGTGCAGTACCCGTCGAGGCCGTTACGATGCGAGCCGATCGGCCGCTCTTACGTAGTGAGTTTTTGAGGTCGATCCAGGTGTGCTTATATTTTTTGGGTGAAGCGCCATAAATGCTTAAGCCCAGAGTGATTTTGCCTGATTCTGGCAAGTAATCTTGCATTAAGGCAATAACCGCTGGCGCTGAGAGCTCATCGAGAGTACCAAGCACTTCGCCGGCTCGTTGAGATCCGCCGATCGTGCTCCATGCCGGCCCGGATCCTGTACCAATAGCAATACCCCCGTGTTGCTCAAGAGCGGGAGCTTCATCGGGTGGCAGTACGGCTGCGAGTTCTGCGAAAGCTAAAGCTCGCTCGCGACCCAGGATACTAAACCATTGCTTTTTCATAGCGACAACTCAGTATACGCTTGTTTGGCTCGAAAGACTAGCTTAAGACAATGGCCAGATCAGATACAAACGAGTACACTGGAAGAAGCATGAAATTTCGGCAAATATTCTTCCTCGCGGTTGTTGTTTTACTGATTGTGTTATTACTCCGTAATACCGGGCATCTGCATGAGTTGGTACAGCTGCTCAAGCAGGTTAATTTATTTGTCTTAGCACTGATTATTCCCGTGCGCTACGCGTATTACTGGTCCAACACTCGTTTTTATCAGCATTTTTATACTATTTATGGCAAAAAATTGTCGTTTCGAGAGTTATTCCCAGCAGTGATGAGTATGAACTTCATAAACACGGTCATTCCATCGGGAGGTGTATCGGGTCTCACCTATTTCACGAAGGCGTTTGAGCGACGCGTGACTCATCGACAAGCACTTCTCGCACAAGCTTTTTGGTATATAGCCGTGCTTGTGAGTATGGTATTTGTTTTGGCGCTGAGTTTTCTTATACTGCTGGCAACTAATGCGGTACTGCCGGTAAGCTCTCGGTTCATTCTAGTCTTAAGCCTCATTCTGTTGATAGGTGGCATCATGCTGTTTGCGTTGACCCTGAATGACCAAATACTCGTAAAGGCGCTTTATGTGCTGACGCGTCCGGCAAACTGGATACTGCGACTTCTCAAGCGACCACCACTTACGGAGGAACACATTGAGCGGTTTGTTGGTGGCTACCACGATTTGATCGAGTTGTTTCGCGAGCAGCCGAAGAAGGCCGTTAGGCCGTTTCTTGATGCTTTACTTACAATCGGCGTTGAGCTTCTGAGTTTAACAATTATTTTCTTGGCATTCGGCAAGGTAGTGAATGTCGGCGCAGTGGGTGTCGCGTATATCTTAGCCATGTTGTTTTCAATTGCTTCTATCTTCACTAATGGCGTGGGGGCATATGAGGCTGCAATGGTGGGAGTATTTACGGCCCTCGGTTACCCGTTGGAGCTGAGTATCTCGGTGACGGCGTTGTATCGCCTGATAGCAATGTGGTTGTTTATACCATTTGGTTTGTACTTTTACCGACACCGAGTGGAGCGTGAGATCGAGGAAGAGGAGGCCTAGTCGAGTATGGAGGGGGAAATCCTCAGCGTCACAGAGCTGCGTGAGTTTGTAAATCAAACCCTGTCGTATGCATATCCGGCGGTAGTTGTGCAGGGTGAAGTTAGTAGCTTTAAGGTCAACCAAGGGAAATGGATATTTTTTGACCTTAAAGATGATGAGACGACGATAAGTTGTTTTATGACCAAATATCAGCTCAATACAATCATTGAGGACGGTATGTTGGTGCGTGTGACGGCGAATCCAAATCTTACGAAGTGGGGTAAGTTTTCGTTGACTGTTAGGTCGGTTGAGCTGGCGGGTGAGGGCTCGGTTAAACGTGCGTTTGAGAAACTCAAGGCGCAGTTTGAAGCTGAAGGCCTGTTCGCACCCGGGCGAAAGCGCATACTGCCCGATTATCCTTCGGCAATAGGGCTTATTACATCAAGTGAAGCGGCTGCATATAATGATTTCTTGACCATCGTTCAGGATCGTTGGCCGTTGATGGAGTTAAAGCATATACATGTGCATGTACAGGGGCTACAGGCGCCTGGCGATGTAGTTGCGGCCTTATCACAGCTCAATCGTGATTATCCTGAGCTAGATGCGGTCGTAATAATACGTGGTGGGGGGAGCCTCGAAGATCTACAGGCATTTAATGACGAGCGAGTGGTGCGTGCAGTGTATGCCAGCACTATCCCGACGATTGTTGGTATCGGTCACGAAGATGACGTGAGTCTCGCAGAGCTGGCCGCCGATGTTCGGGCTGCGACTCCGACTGATGCTGCTCGTCGACTTACTCCAGATCAACACGATGTGATTCGTCTGCTTGGCCAGCATGTACAGCAGCAAGCAGCATTAGTGGAGCGAATGCTGGAGCGTACCGAACTAATGATCCAACGCACCGGTGTGCTCTTTCAGCGCATAGAGGAGCGGGCCGAACGGGCCCTTGAGCAGCTACGAGATCGAATCGGACGTGCAATCGATCAGACACTAGTGCGATATGGTCAAAGGCTGATGGTTGGGCAAACGGTGATTCATGCTGCTGATCCTCAGCGTCTTCTGGCTCGTGGGTATGCCATCGCTCGACAGGACGAGTATATCCTCATGGACCCAACTCAAGTCAATCCGCAGCGTCAGATAGTGGTACAATTGGCCAAAGGTGTGTTGAGATTGCGCTCGCTTGAGCCGGGTGCAGCCACGACGACTACTAATGCAGACAAGGAGGCAGAAGATGAACAAACCCAACTCAAGCTTTCGTGATTCGCTTGACGAGCTAGAATCAATCACGCAGCAGCTCGAAAGTGATAAGATTGGTCTCGATGAGGCGATTGAGCATTTTGAGCGTGGTAGTAAATTAGCCGCCCAGCTCCAGACTGAGCTCAAAAAAGCCCAACTTAAGGTAGAGAAGATCAAGGCCCGGTTCGACACCGAGCAGCCAGCAGTCGATATTGCTACTGAATCAGACAGCTCCTCTGAGGAAAGACTAGACACAGAGCTCTAAAAGTTGTATAATCTCGCCATGTTACGAGACTACACAACTTATCTGATAAAAAATCAGTTGCGCGATATGAGTGATCGCAAAGCCCAAAAACTCGTTCGTGTGATTGATCAGAATATCATGCGCTTATTCGCGCTTGAGGATCGATTTGAAATCGGTTATTTATTGCCTGGTATGCGTAAGCGACGTTATGGTTCGCGTTTTGGTTTGACTATTCAGGCGCAGAAGGGCGCGAAGTCACTTACGTGGCATGAGGTTGTGCAGCGTGTTCGCTCAGATATGCATTTTAAGTCCGACGAGCAGACTATCGCTGCGCTTGAGACATATCTTAAGGCTCACCTGTCTGTGATGTCAGCCACTGCACGACTACGGTTTGCGCAGGCATGCCCGGATGATCTGTTGAGGGTATATCTTCGTGTACTCAACTCCTGAATCTGTTAGCGCTGAATTGATTGACGCCTCGAAGCCTGACCAGGCGTACTTTTTTAGTCTCAATCTCTCGCCTCAGTCGATACCGAAGCTATTGATTGGCGCAGGCGACCCAGGCTCGCTCGGAGAGTTGAATATGTGGCATGAGCTGATCGATGCGTGGCGCTGGCCCGCATCACTTTGTTCGACCGAGCGGGTTACTAAGATCGTGCCAGGTGGATCGGTTGATACGCTATCTCAATCGTTTCAATCTTTGTTAGCATACGATGTTTTGGCAATTGGGTTTGGTTTGCATATCGGGAGTGCAGAGCAGCTCATGATAGAGCAGGCATTGAGGCAGACGAGCATGCCATGGTTTGTAACCGCTGAGTTGTTACCGCTTTTTATCCACGACCGAGCCCTTTGTGAACACGAATCGTTAATGCCGGTACTTGCGGTCAGTGAGTACATATCACTTGCGAATAAACTGCGCTTACCCGTGCATACTCAGCCTGGGAAGGGGATATATAATGTAGCATCTTTATTGCTGGCCATGCCATTTGCGTCGCCAGTGCTTTGTACATATGATGCTGAGCGAGCATATATCTTCCTTCGAGATGAAAAAAAGCTATTACATGTGCCTCGTGATGCGAACATGAGTAGATCGCAAGTGAGGGTGTGGTTGACGAGTGTTATCGCGCTACTCACTTATAATCATCGCGTGCGTGGTGGTTTTGGTGCCCATGCTCGAGCCGCGCTTTGTCTTTTGTCGCAGGTAAGAGCTGATATGGCTACCGCCGAAGCCGTACGTGTTATGCGACAGTATATCGAGACGGCTGCTGTATAACGCCCAAATAACAGGCAATGTATAGTTTAGGATTCGTTACTCCAACCGAACCATTTCTTGATCTGGTCAAATAGTGATGGGGCGTTACCCGGTAGTGCCACTTGTTTTGGTGCTTCAGTTGATTCCTGGTTGGTGGCCTGCTGGGATACCGCGTTCGGGAGTGGTGCGATTTGCTTGGCAGTGACAATGAGGCGCTTCCAGCTGGTTCCTGGTGGGGTGCAGGTGATCAAGGTGAGCTGTGGCTCTGAGGTTGGCTGTAGAACCGATATCTCGGTTGGCTCAACGACTTTTGAGCTAGCGACCTCAAAGACATATTTTTTCTGATTGTAGTTGACTTGTATCTGATCGCCGACAGTCAGTTTCTCGAGGAGTGCGAAGATAAACTTATAATTTCCAGGCTCCCACCAGTCATTTGAGGAATGGCCCACAATCACAATATTGCTACGTTCACCTGGCAGAGCTGTACCGGCGTAGTGGACGACACCATTTTCGAGAGCTTTCTGGATAGCTTGTTCACTGATCGATTGTTCAAAGATAATTGGTACGTTCTCAACCTTAATCTTAGGGATAGAGATGATATTGCCGGGTGGCGCTGACTCAGCGGCATCTGCAAGCGATGCTGGATTAGTTGATGCGGGGGGAGTCTCGCTCGCAACCGGTGCTGTTGGTTGTGGCGGATTGAGGAAATAGCCAAGTTGCACGCTAATTGTTTGAAAATTAAAAACCAATAGAAAAATAGCAAAGCTAAACAAGCTTACGCCGATGTAGCGGCGATTTCGGGCAGAGAATATCTTGTCTAGTTGCATCGTGAGGGCAAGTTTGCCGAACAGGGTAGACGCAGTGCGTTGGGGTGCTAGGCTCATTCCGTAGAGAGCGAACACATCGAATGCAGGGTTAAGATTTGGCCGCAAGGCAGGGGCGGTGGCAACATGATCGAGTTGTGGTATTTTGCCAAATTCTTCGAGATGTGATGTCATGGCTGCTGCTTGAGGGTTTCTGAAAAGACGCGCATCTACATTGGCGACCATAGTCGGAGAGGGTTCGGCGGGTGCTGGGTGCTTGATTTGTGGTTCTGGTTGTACAGCTTCTTGGAGCGGCGCAGGTTCGGGGCTCGCTGTATTTTCGATAGGCGTGCTTAGTTCAGTGTATGCAACTTGTTCTGGAGTGGCTGGTGTTGGAATTATCTGGGTAGCTTCAACCGACTGTTCCTGCGAAGTCACAAGATCAGTAAATTCTAGCGTTGGCTCTGGTTTCTGCGGCTTTGGGGTGTTGGTTGGGTTTGATGAGTCTGGCATAAACCTTCAGATCATATTATAATACATCAGCACTCCTTCTATAAGCTCTAAGGCTTATATAGTGAGCGATTGGCTAGTATAACATATTGGCCAGAGTGGTGGAACTGGCAGACACGCACGACTCAAAATCGTGTGCGACTTGGTCGCGTGTGGGTTCGATTCCCACCTCTGGCACCAGAAAATGACTTCATACGTGGAGTCATTTTTTATTCAAGTATTTTATCTGGGGTAAGGAAGAAGTGCGTCAGGCGAGGGCGTGCGGCTTCATTGCCCCCAGGCTGCACGAAGCCGAGTAGCGACTTATTTTCCCAGAAAAGAATCGGTGTTTGAGTATTCATAATACTGCTTATAAGCTCGTTATTTTGACCGTCATAATCGATCAGTCGCAGTTGGTTTTTTGTAATTACGGCAAGGTGTTGATCATTCATCCACTCCCACGCGCTTAAGCCGGCTAGGCTCGTGCCGTATCGATAGCGCTTATTCCGCTCTAGGTCAATGGTAAATAACCTGTCCTGCTCATTCATTACGATGTAGCGTCCGCTGGCATTGACGGTGAATTTACTGATATTTTTGCCGCTTACACTCGTGATACGTGCATTGGGGTTTTCAAAAATATTGCGCGTCACGATCAACTGCTTCGAACTATCTGGTAGAACAGCAGCGTAGTCATTGCCAAGTAGTGTGAAAAATTCCATGGCATAGGTGGTGCTAGTTGGGACTTGATGGATTGTTTCTGGTTCTGCCAGTTGATCCTTGGTACGAATGCGCAGCCACCGCAGACCGTCAGCAAGCACTTCTATGGTCATGAGTCGGTTGTTGTCCCACTTGGCTGCTTGGACGCCGTCGGCTATAGGGCTGCCGAGTCGCTTGTCATTGAGCGTGAAGCGTTTGAGCGCGCCATTGATGTTAAGGAAGAGTTCATTTGACTCAGTATCGGACCACCCCACCCAGCTGGGGTTGCTTGAAAGTAACTGGTTGAGGTTAATGAGGCGAGTGCTGACATCATTTGGATTAGTGGGCATAACAAGCCATGTTACTGCATTGTCGCTTGTCGTCTGTCGTACCAGCAGCCAGCTGGCGTCTGCGTTGAGCGTAGGAGTATCGAATGAAGTGACTTGTGTGGTGTTTTCGTCAGTTGGAGTCGGTGCATACAGGATTTGAGGCTCACGGGTGAGGTCACTGGCGTATAGAATAGCTGGTATAGTCGAACTTGGCTCGCCGGCAGCATTAGTTTTTGTCAGGAGTTCGACAAATGCAAAGCGCTTACGGTCACGACTTTGGGCAGCGGCAACTATTTTATTATCAGGATAACGTAGACGGGATGGTATTTGTTCGGGCAGTAGCCAAGCATAGTCAGCGAAACTCACACGCTCCGCTTCGACGGTGGTTTTCTTGAGCCATGGCCTCAGTCCAGCTTTTTCAAACTTTACTGTATAGTCTCCTGGCAACATATTGATTGCTCGATAAGGAGTCTGATCTTTGATGAAGGAATCATTTAATGAAATGCTTGCACCTGTCGGCTCACTATTCATAATTATCAGTCCAGTTTCGCGCAGCTCACCGGTAGCAAAATCGTATTGCCAGCCTGTAGCTAAGGCGCCAAGCAAAATGGTGCCAAACAATACAATGACCGTTCCAAATAAGTAGGTCAGAAAGTTTCGTGTGGATTGAGAGATCGCCATAGCGTGTTATTCCCTATTATACAATCAATTATCGCGAAAATACTCACTAATGTAGCGAAGCTGTAGTGAATCCAGAAATCAGGTACAATAGTACATATGCATCGAAAGAGAATTGCGATTGATTTGGGGACCGCCAATGTCTTGGTGTACGTTCCAAAAAAGGGAATAGTTGCCAACGAGCCTAGTGTGGTGGCGGTATCGGTTGATGATAACCGCATTGTTGCGATTGGTAACGAGGCGAAAGAGATGTTGGGGCGCACCCCTGATATTATTACTGCTAGCCGCCCACTCCGCGAAGGCGTTATAGCAGACTATCGAATTACGCAAGCGATGTTGAAGTTTTTTATTGATAAAGTGTCGGGTACGATTCGTTTGGCGCGGCCTGAGTTGATGATTTCGGTGCCAGCAGGAGTAACGTCAACAGAGCGACGCGCGGTTATTGATGCGGCCTTAGCTGCTGGAGCAAAGAAAGCCCACATCATTCGTGAACCTGTCGCTGCTGCGATTGGGGCTGGTGTACCGATTGCTGCTCCGGCAGGGAACCTGATCGTCGACATTGGCGGAGGCACTACTGAGGTCGCGATTCTGTCTCTAGGTGGGATCGTAGCACAAAACTCGGTTCGGATTGGTGGGAATAAGATCGACATGGCAATCGCTGACTATATCCGTCGTAAATATGGCTTGATAATAGGTGATCAGACGGCTGAAGACATTAAGAAACAAATAGGTTCAGCATTGCCACTTGAGGTGCCGCTCACGATGCAGATACGTGGTCGAGATATGATTGCGGGCTTGCCGAAGACAATTAAGCTCGATAGCGATGAGGTGACGCAGGCGATGGGCGATGAGCTTGATGGCATCATTGCGGCAGTTAAATCAGTACTTGAACAAACGCCTCCTGAACTGAGCTCAGACATTATTGATCGCGGGATGGTAATGACCGGCGGTGGTTCGCTTCTGCGCAATATTGATAAGCTGATGACGAAAGTAACAGGTGTGCCGGCGTATGTGGCTGATGAACCAATGTTGGCAGTGGCGCGCGGCACCGGCATCGCGCTGGAGAATCTCGATGACTATATCCGTAGCGTAATGAGTAATCGCTAGGCCGAAAGATGTCAAAGCGTAAAAAATCTACTTCAGAATCACCCTTAGCTGCTTTTATTAATCGAGTTGCTCGAGGGGGGATATATACGTTGCTTGTCGGGATGCCATTTCATGCCTTCGTAGTTGTAGTGCTTGGCTTTGCGTTTGGGTCTCAGCTCTTATTTGCTAGCTGGAAAGAGGTTGTGATTCTTGGGCTGACAGCTTGTGCATTACTTAAGAGCTTGCGAGATGGTTGGGGTTGGCTGCACAAGCCGGCGAATTGGCTGGTACTTGTAATAGCAATCTTCGGGATGGTGGGGGCGCTATTGGCCGATCGCTTTGATATCGCAACACTTGCAGGTATAAAAACAACGTTTCTGCCACTGCTGCTATTTGTTGCTGTACAGCCGTTTGCTGGGGAGATACGTTGGCGTAGACTTCGGGTCCTTGTCATTGTCCCCGCTAGTATCGTGGCGTTGCTAGCCATCATGCAGTTTCTTATCGTGCCCACAACCTGGCTGCAGGCTGTAGGTTATTCGAGTACAACCATCACTCCTTATCAAGGCGTGTTTGCAGGCGCCAGCATGGCTCGATCGTTCGCTACGCTCGGCGGCCCAAATCAACTTGGGGCGTATTTGATCTTGCCGATTGTTTGGTGTGTTGCGCTTGCTGTTACTGCCAAGCAGCGCCGCCATCGACTTATAGCGGCGGGTCTGAGTATGGGTATGATTTTGGCCCTTGCAACGAGTTTTTCGCGCAGCGCGCTACTTGGCCTGATTGCAGGGCTGGTCGTATTATTCGGGTTATTTTTGCCGCGCATCTATCAAGCCTGGTATGCTTTTGCGACTTTGCTCGCTACGGTCTTTGGAATTGGGCAGATACGAGCTCTGGCTTTGCAGGAGGGTTCGATCATCCAGCGGTTTTTCATCCGTGGTGAAGTGACGGATAGCGGCATGATCCTAGGCTCGGATGAAGGGCATGTGTTTGCGTGGCAGAATGGTCTGGACGTGGCGCTGCGTCATCCGCTGGGTCTCGGCTTCGGTGCTTCCGGACCTGCGAGCAAATATGGGGCTAACTATAGTATTGCTGAGAATTGGTATGTACAAATCCTGCTTGAGTTGGGTTGGTTTGGGGTGGTGGCTTTTGGGCTGTTGCTTATAGAATTGATCAGGCGGTGGTGGCTAAGCAACGACCGCGTTTCGAAAGTATTGCTTGCGGGGTCGGTCGGTATATTGTTGGCAAATCTGTTTCTTCATACTTACGCTGACTCCACTCTGGCTATTTTGAGTTGGACTCTGTTTGGTCTTAGTTATGGCGCTGGACGCGAAAGGGGGCATGATGGCGCGTAAACAACGTATGCTGATCGTTCATGACTGGCTAAATGTTAAGGATGGCGGCGCGGAATTGGTGTTGTACGAGCTCCTTGATATGTACCCCGATGCCGACGTGGCGACGTTGATATATAACAAACGAATGTTTGGCAGCCGACTTAAGGGTCGCAAGGTACAAACGAGTATCCTACAGCGTTTCCCTAGTTACTTAAAACGCCGCCCACATATGCTTTTACCATGGGTACGACGAGCGGTAGAGAGCCTCGATACGCGCGGGTACGACATCGTATTAGCGGCATCCTCAGCTTGGGTGAAGAATATCTCGTTGCAGCCTTCGCAGCACTGTATCATATATTGTCATTCTCCTGCTCGCATGCTCTGGGATAGTTGGCCTCAAGCAATGAATCGGCGCACGCATAATTCGCTCGTACGCCTCTTTATAACGAATCTTGCGAGTAAGTTGCGGCTATGGGACTATTATGAATCTCAGTCTGACCAGCGCGAGTTTATCGCCAATAGTCAGACCGTTGCTGAGCGGATCAAGAAGTTTTATCACCGTACATCGAAGGTCATAGTCCCTCCAGTTGAGTTGCCGCCGACGATCGCTGCGGACAAACAGGGCTATTGGGTAGTCGTATCAGTGTTAAGTGCTTATAAGCAGATTGACTTAGCGATTCAGGCTTGTCTGCAGCGCAAAGAGCGACTCATTATTGTAGGGGATGGCCCTGATCGAGCGCGGTTGACTGAACTGGCTGATGGCTCGGATTTGATTGAATTCCGTGGACGGGTTGATGAGACTGAGAAGTGGCGCTTAATTTCCGCTGCCCGAGGATTTCTATTTTGCTCAGTGGAGGACTTCGGTATAGCACCCGTCGAATCAATGGGCTGCGGCACGCCAGTTGTCGCGTTGCGAGCTGGTGGTGTTGCAGAGACGGTCGTGGATGGTGAGACAGGGGTATTTTATAGCCAGCCGAGTGTCGAGGCATTACGTGCTGCTATGACGGAGTGCACAAAGCGCACCTGGAACACCGATATTTTGCGTAAGCGCGCCGATAAGTACCGCCCAGCAATATTTCGTAAGCGCTTACAGGTTGTTGTGGGAGGCAATAAGGCCTGAATATGAAGCAGCGAGTACATGTTCTTGACCTAGAGTTTGATCCGCTGAAGGAGTCAGAGGTGCTTAGCCAGATTGATCAAGCAATTAGTAGTAAGCGTCGCTTAAGCTTCCGATATGTAAAACCATACGTCGTTTTTTTTCGATCAGCTCATCGGGATGAATCTATACGTTCTGCTATCAACAGCGCCGATTTAGTGATTGCAGACGGGGTGAGTGCTCAGTGGGCAGCTTCATATCTTGCAGACGACAACCATTCATTATGGCTTTGGTTGCGCAGTATATTTGTATCTATGCGTAATGACGCATGGCTTACGCGGATTATTCCTGAGCGTGGTGCAGGTGTAGATACTACACATCAATTACTTCTCAGGGCAGCGCAGAATGGTTGGCGGGTGGGCGTACTTGGCGGCCGCGATCCTAAGCGCATAGAACAGTCGCTTCTCGAGCGCTATCC
Organism: uncultured Candidatus Saccharibacteria bacterium; assembly: GCA_964613485.1. Classification (GTDB taxonomy): domain Bacteria; phylum Patescibacteriota; class Saccharimonadia; order CAILAD01; genus JADZGC01. The sequence continues at coordinate 18,890 of CAZTHB010000001.1, read as the reverse complement.
TTTATTGCAAATAGGTGGGGTATGGTCTGGATATTTTGCGCCGCGTACAGAATCAAAGCTCTTACAACGCATAGCCGACACGAAGCTTGATCTATTATTTGTTGCACTTGGACATCCTAAGCAGGAGGTTTTCATGCAGGTCAATAGACAGCGTGGGCTTGCGCGTGTGTTGATCGGTGAGGGTGGGACATTTGATTATGATGAGATGGGTGGTTCGCTCAAGCGGGCTCCGCAGTGGATGCGGCGAGTTGGTCTCGAATGGCTGTGGCGGATTCTGATGAGGCCAGCTGATATCCGCAAGAGTACCGCGATTATTCCATTCATGTGGCGAGTATATCTGACTGGTCGAAATAAAAAGCTGCACTAAACTACTTTACGCTTATGGTCACTCCTGGCATAATGGGATTAACATAAGTGTTACAGGAGTAGTATGAGGCAATGCCCAGACTGTGAAGAAAAAGATCGTGTGGTCATAGCCGGTAAGGTGTTTTGTGCTAATTGCGGAACTCCCTGGGAAACTGCCGATCAACAGGAACATAATGCATATCTAGAGAAAGTGGGCCTAGCTGAAACGCCAAAGCAGTCAGAGTCCGCCCCTGCTCCAGTGGTAGCTCCTCAGCCGCCCACCCCAGCTCCTGTTTCGATCCAGCCACCAGTACAGGCTGGTGCTAGTCAGGCCCCCGCACCTGTGTCCACTCCCGCTGCCACAGTAGCTGCAGTATCGACGTCAAGTGTACAGCCAGCCGCTACGCCCACACAGCCGCCCGCCCCATTAGCGACTAGTAATCCTCTTCCTGTAGCGCAGCCTGAGCCCTCGATGCCCGCTGTAGCTCCTGTGCCCATGGCGCAGCCAGTAGCTGCAGCCCAGCCGGCACCACCCGTAGCGCAAGCATCGATACCTACACCTCCTCAACAATCATCGGTTCAACCGATGTCGTCAGCGCAACCTATAGTACCTGCATCGTCACCCGCTCAGAGCACTAATCAAGCACCGGTTACTGCCCCTGCTCTCACTTCAGCTCCGCAGCCCGCAGCCCCTATGGCTGTCACACAGCCAGTACCAACTGCACCAGCTGTGCAGCCTGAGATGGCAGAGCGAGTTGCATCTGAAATTCCGTCTCTCGATAGTAAGGAGGAAGGCGTTTTATCTGATACGCAATTACAGGCTATGTCTCAGGTCTCAGCTCCTGCTTTGGCACCTAATCCAAGTTCAGCGCCAGTCGCTTCACCTAAGTCGATGGTCGATATTGCACCTCCTGCAGTCGCATCGGCTCCGGCGCCAGCTGCTGTTGCTAATAATGTAGCTGTCACGCAAGCTTTGCCGACGAGCTCTACGCCACAAGTTACTACTCAACCAGCACCACAAGTTGCGCCGGTCATGAGCCGTGACGATGCACTCAAACTTGCGCTTGGAGATGCAGCACCAGCAGTCGCGCAACAACCTGCAGCCGGTGGGGTGGCTCGTCCTATGGCACTAGTGATGAGCGCGATGGCTTTTGTGTTGCTGGGTGCATATCTCTGGCAGTCGAACTACCCGTCATTTGCCTTGAAGCTCGCCAGTGTCCGCTCAGGTGTTGAAGCTGCCGCGCCAGGCTATCTCCCAAATGGATGGGTTGTGACACGGGACGTGACTTCAGCTAATGGTTCGCTTATTTATAAACTGCAGAATAAAGAGAAGGCCATGACTGTAGCTCAACAGAAAACCGACTGGGACTCACAGGCGCTACTCGAACAATACATCTTACCTAAGTCACCTGACTATCTGGCTCTGCAGGCTTCAGGACTTACGATTTACGTTTTTAGCAATAATCAGGCGGCCTGGGTTAATCATGGTATTATGTACAAGATAGAGGGGGACCATGGTTTGGACCAAGATCAAATAATTCGCATAGCGACAAGTCTATGAATCAGCGGGGCTGGGAAGACCTTGTTGATCTCATTGATCAGAAATTCGGCCTAGATAACCATAAAAAAACCACTGAACCGCTTCCAGATAATCCTCGTCTTGAGCGGATGGTTGATACAGTGTGGTTCGAGAAGGCCGGCGAGCCGTATAAGATCGAACGCATCTCGCAGCCTGCGGTAGCAGGAACGAAGACGCATTATGCTCATCGTGGCGTAGCCTCACATGTTGAGCATACCTACGATACTGATGAGATGGTCAGCAAAGTGATATTTTATCGCAAGGGTTCTGATGGTGATTGGCAAGAAGTTGGCCCTGACGGTCTCCTAAACTAATCTGATATAATGCTCGTATGAGTTCGAAGCCAGTACGAGTCCGTTTTTGCCCGTCACCGACGGGATTTTTGCATATCGGCGGCGTTCGGACAGCGCTGTTTAATTATTTATTCGCGAAGAAGCACAATGGAACGTTTATATTACGCTTGGAGGATACTGATCGTGAGAGATTTGTCGAGGCCGGCGTAGGGCAAATTGTAGAGGTGTTGGATTGGCTTGGCCTCAAGCCAGACGAAGGGTATTGGCAGGGCGAGCATAGTGGAGATTTTGGGCCGTATATTCAGTCCGAGAGACTGCCGCATTACACAGAGATTGCCCATCAGCTTGTTGACTCGGGGCTAGCGTATCGCAGTGCTATTACTCCTGAAGATTTCAATCAGCTCAAGACAGTCGCGATGCAATCAAAACAAGCTTTTGTATATCGACGCTCAATGGAGGCGGGTATTAGTTCCACCGCAGACGACCTGCCGATTCGATTAGATATTACTGCGGTCGGTCAGAAGCTCGGGCTGACGAGCATCACTTGGCACGATGAAGTGCGTGGTGATTTCGAAGTTGACCTTAAGATCATTGATGATTTTGTGATCGTTAAAGCAGATGGGTTTCCGACCTATAATTTCGCCAATATTGTCGATGACCATCAGATGGAAATATCACATGTGATGCGTGGCGATGAATTTATTAGCTCCACGCCGAAGCATGCGCTTCTGTATGATGCATTAGGGTTTGATCGACCACTTTGGGTGCACTTACCAGTTATACTTGGAAATGATGGCAGTAAATTGTCCAAACGGCATGGTGATACGGATGCGCTGCAATATCGTGAAAAAGGCTACTTGCCTGAGGCCTTATTAAACTTTCTTGCTCAGCTTGGTTGGAATGATGGTACTGAGAAGGAAGTATTTAGTCTCGATGAGATGATCGAGAAGTTTTCATTAGAGCGTATTCAGAAAAGCCCAGCAAAATTTGATATGGAGCGATTAAACTGGTTCAATGGCCTCTATATTCGCGAGCAACTCACTGAGAATGAATACGTGCACCGCGCTGAGCAGGAGCTCACGGCTGCAGGGATCGAGGCTGGGGCGAATCTGCGCCAGATCGTTCTGCTCGAGCGCGAACGCGTGAAGTCGTTTGCGGAACTTCCTGATCTGGTTGGATTCTTCTTCAAGCAGCCGCATGCCAAAGAATCAGCGGTACTCGCGACCAAAAAACTGTCTAGTGAAACAGTACGGAGCTATATTGAGTTTGCTGTAGGCGCGTTGTCTGAGTGTACAGACGAAGAAGTCGCTATTGAGGAAGCTCTCCGAGGAGTGGTTGAAAGAGAGGGGATTAAGGTTGGTGATTTCTTCTCGACAATTCGCATTGGCGTGACCGGAAGAACGGCAGCCCCTGGCCTCTTCGAAACAATCCATACTCTGACTATCAAAGAGTCGCTCGATCGTTTGCGCAAGCTAAACGCTGCACTATAAATATTCGGTGCTTACGGCCCTTGGAGTAGTTCACGATAATTGAGAATTGAGAAACTGCCGGTAAGGGGGAATGCTGGTGGGGGGGTTAGCCTAAGATTTTTATCATAGGTATTCGTCGTCGTATTATAGCCATCGACTGTAGTATAGTTGCCGTTCGAGCCGGTTACATATGTCCAGGTCCAGTATTGGTTCGTAGCGATGGCGCCATAAAGCGAGATGCCGGTTTTTACTGATTGATTGCATGAGGTACCACTGAGGGTGTCTTTCTGATACCTGACATGACCATTTTGAGCGAGTAGGGCGCCATTGATTTCGAGTGTTGACGGAGCTTGTCGCGAAACCTTTACATCCTTCTGCGCGATGAGCCCCAGGGCAGCCGACCCATCTTTCGCCGTGTATTTAATATCACCCATGATAGTAATTGTTTTATACGTGCTTGCATTAGCTGGTAGGTAGGCAGCCACAACAGTCAACCGGCCAGGCATTGTCTCACCTGGTTTCGAACGAATCCAAACATTATCTTCTACGAAAAGCTGATTGTTTGTCGGGTGTGCAAGGGTCTGCACAAAAGTTCGATTCGTGCTTGTGCATTGCTCGCGAGTCAGTCGATACACATCAATCGCACCATCACCACGGAGTTCAAGATAATACCCAAGCTTACTCGTTGGATTACTGGGGCTTGTGGGAGCAAGGTATGTACCACCAGACTGTGCGTCAGCCTTGAACTTTACTAGATCGGTGGTGACAGATTGAAAGTCGACCGGGGGCACAGGATACCTCCACAGATTATTTGGCGTCCCATTGCCCCAGACGCCATTTTGCGTGGACCCGTTGCCCCCAAATTGTCCACTCGGATTATAGTTTGCTTGAGCAGAAGAAATAATGTCATTGCCGGTGCCATCGAAGTGGACGCCAATATTACTGTGCAAAGCGCCGTCTACTGTTTCGTTCGGACCAATCCAAATTTCTGTGTTTGTAAGGATAGAGTACTGTGCGAACGAGGGGATTGCGATGGCTGCTTGGAGTGTACGCTTCTGAGTTCCGCCAAGGGCTGTTCCTACAGAAGTAATTGTCACATAGCCAGTCGAACCAGAGGGAGGCTTGACGTATATACTATATGAACCAAGTTTTTGGCCACTATCATTAGTGTAATCGTAGGTGAATGGGCCATATCCTGCCGACCCTTGATTGCCGCACGCCTGTCCGTCGCAATAGTCAGTTACGTTATGACTCAAGTGCCAGAGGTAGTAGTTTATCCCTGCCTCTGCGATATAGGTAGCCGACACAGCTCGGGCTGTAGTTCGACTGAAGCGCAGCGCAGCAAATACCAAGGTAGCGACTGCTACACAGATTGCGAGCATGATAGTTGAGGTAATTATTACTTGATATAAGGACATGCCTTTTGCGTTTGTGTCAGGTTGCTTGTTCATAAGTTAGTCTTCCTGTTACGAAGCTGTACTTGTGTGCTTGTAACTTGATTCGTCTTAAGGATTGAGGGTTTTGGGTTGACCGAAAGGGTAATCTCAACTTTAGTAATTGCCGTGAGTGTCGGCGGAGAAGAAAGAGATGTGCCATTTTGGTCATAGTATTTGAAGAGCGGTTGTGATCCATCGTTCGTGGTGTTGGCAATTGTGACTGTACGAGTATCGGCTGAATTGTAGGTGAAATTTGGAGCGGCACCGCTGGCTGGAGTGACATCGACAAGCAGCTTGCCATTTTGCAAATAATAACGCGCGCGGTCCGGTACACTGTCGCGAGGGCTGAAATATGATTCGACGGTTAGGTCGTTGTCGGTAGCTGCAATGACGGTGTTGGTCGATCGAAGAACACGACTAACGCGGTCAAGCGAGTTTGTTAATATATAGCTCGCGTCAGCTTGCGCTACACTGAGCTGGTAGGCTTGCCATCCCCTCAGGATGATCATAAATGCAATAAAACTTGCAATGACTAACATTGGAGCAACGACGAGAAGTTCGATGAGCGTGTAGCCACGTTTTTTCATGGGGAAACCACCACGGCATTTTTTTGTGTCGTTGTTCGACCGCTTGTAGTAATGAGTAGGTCATAGCTTCCGTTTGCGGTCGAAAGGTCAAAGGTTCCGCTCAGGGTGTCGGGACTGGTATATGCCACGCTTATTGCCGACCGGTCAGGATCACCCGTTCTTCTTAAGAGCAAAGTTGATGAGCCGTTAAAATTTGAACCTGTTATATCTATCGGTACACTTGCGCTTGGGGTGCTGTTCACTGGTGTGACAGAAGTTATGATGGGGAATAGTGTCGGTGACGTTGCAGCTATGACCGAGGCGGTGACGAGAGCGTTGGGAGCAACGGTGATTGGAGCCAATGGGCTTGTACTTAAGATAGTGTAGCCTGGGATAGATATAGAGTAACTATCCCAATCAATTAGATTAAACTGTACGAGACCCTGAGTATCGGTATTTGCGGTTTGCGAAATTTTGTAAGCTGCGGGCGTATTATTAGTAAGTTTTTGTCCGTGGATTGATACACTCTGGCTTGCGATTGGATTGCCTGCTTGATCGGTTATGTTGAGAGAGAGGTTGGCCAGCTGGTCTATGGCGAACGTTTTAGTAGTTATCTGCTGTGCGAGCATGGCAAAGTCTGGATTCGAAGGAGTGGGGTGTTGGGCGTCGATTGTGTATGTTTGATCGCTGCTATAGCCTGCCTTTGATACCGTGACGTGATAGCCAGGATTTGTATCTGGTGGTAGTTTCGGAATGATGACCTGCCCCTGGATATCGGTAGTAGTGGTGATCGCGACATCAGGATTCGGGTTGGTATTAGTGATCTGTACCATTGCTCCTTCTACTGGGTTACCAGCCGCATTAATTGCCTTAATTAACAGGACGCCAGTGTTACCGGCTGTTTCTGCAGCCTTGGCGGCGATATCTGATGATAGTTCAGCGAGCTGTGCTGAGCCGGTTGGTGTGCTTATCTGAATAGTCACTTTTTTATAATCATAGGAGTATAAGTCGGCTGGCTTGCCTTGGATGGTACCTGCGGCATTCCCGTCATAAGTATTGTCTACATAGCGAATATCCGTATGTACCTTAAAAGTAAGTCCGTTGCGGACTATTGTCTCATTGTCGGCTATTGCGCCAGCTGGGTAAATTGTCCCTGTTTGGGTGGCGAGTGAATCATAGGGGAGGTTTTTAAGATTCTCTATTTTTTCTTGGGCGATGGCCAGCGCGATTCCACGCGCACGGCTCTGGAAGAGGGTTGTAAGGTTTGCGGTCATCACGGCAAAGAGCGCAAGAGTTACCATTGTCAGAATTGTGATTCCAATCAGCGCTTCGATAATGGTGTAGCCGTCCGTGTGACGTGACCGAGTAGCCATATGTATTCATTATACGCTAGCATAAGCATAAATAGTATTGACAAAATAGTAAAAATTTGGTATTATCACATATTCACTGAAAGAGTATAAAAGGCGGTGAAATTTCTTATGTCTAAGCATATACATGTAACCCAAACTATTACGCCAGTTGACGGGACAAAGCTCACACTTCCTATCAAGCACAAGCCTAAGCAGGCGCTGGCTCTATTGATTCCAGGTCATAATGAAGAGCTGGTGATCCAGCATACTATTACATCTGCAATTAAGGCTGGTCTTCCGGCGCGTCATATTTATGTTGTTGATGACGCTTCGACCGACACGACCGCCAAGCTTGCTCGTGAGCTATTGGGCAAGAAGAACGTTTTGACCGTTAAACGGTCTGGTAAAGCGGGAGCAATTCTCAAGGCAATTAAAGCCTTTAAGATAGAGATTAAATACCAATGGCTGCATATTGCAGATGCTGATTCTGCGTTCGAGAATGATTACTTCAAAGACTTTTTGCAAAATCTCGATCCTGAGAAGTACGTAGCCGCAGCTGGCTATGTGAAGTCCCAGCACGGCGGTTGGATTTCGCGCTATCGAGCGTACGAGTATGCGTTTGGCCAGGAGATTATGCGCCGGGTACAACATATGCTCGGAGTGATACCGGTTATCCCAGGCCCTACGAGCTGTTTTCGTACGGACATATTGCGGAAGCTTGATTTTACTACTGGGAATATTACCGAAGACTTCGATATCACATTGCAGATACACCGCAATAAGCTCGGTAAGATCGCTTATATACCAACTGCGCGGGCGCTGACACAAGACCCGAAGAATTATGGTGATTATATTCATCAAATAACACGTTGGTATCGTGGATTCTGGCGCGGTATCATCGATCGTAAGGTTGGATTGCGGGCTCAACGCATCGACTTTTATTTGGGTTATCAAATTATCGAGATGTTCTTATACTATTTCAATGTCTTAGTGCTCTTGCCGATATTGCTCATTCGTGGCGGTGCTGCGCAGGCGATTGCCCTGACGTTCCTTATCGATGCAGGCTTGTTCTTTGCGAGTGTAATTATGGGTGCTGTAGTACACAAACGCATGAGTGTTATATCTGCCTTTCCGTTGTTTTACATCCTGCGAGTTACGAATATGTGCGTGTACCTGAAAGCTTTTGTAGAGGTAGTTTTGTTGCGTCGTCATCGTGGCAAGGCAAAAGGATGGTCGGTTGGTAATCGACGCTATAAAATCGCGGAGTCAACATCATGAGACAAAAAATCGGTCACTTATTTATGTATGTAGTAGCGGCGCTTTTTCTTGGGTATCACCTTATGCCTGTATTTACGTGGGCGCAGTCGCAGATTAGTCGCTCATACAGTGCAGACACAAAGAAGCAAGCTATCGTCGACAATGCTACGTGTACGCCACGTGATTCGATGTACCTCGCACTGACAGGAGCAAGCCCACTGGATGAGGTCTATCGAGAGATCCCATATGCGCAGCCAGAATCGCGCGTATTGAGTGGTGAGAATCTGATCACGAACCCATCGTTCGCATCCGGTCAGGATGGCTGGTCTGATAATGGCTTCGGCGAGAATAGCGTAACCTTCTCTCTGACTAATGGATATGATGATACGAGTGCGGCGCGGGTAGTTATGCGCGATAGGAAAAGTGGCGATGGTAAGTGGTTGAGTCAGGCTATAACTGTACGTCCGGCTGAGAATGTTGTGGTCGAGCATTGGTTTAGGAGCGATACATACACCGATGTGATCGCAGACATTACACAATCTGATGGCGAGCACATATATATTCAGCTCGGTAAGGGTGAGCCTACAAATAATCAGTGGCGTAAGCTTCGGTACGATATGGTTATTCCGCCAAATGCACAATCATTAGCGGTTGGTCACGCCCTGACAGAAAACGGCACGCTCGATGTTGATGCCTGGAAGCTCGTTAAGACAGATCCTTCCCCACTAAAGCGAGGATTGGTCAGTATGACCTTCGATGATGGTTGGGAGTCGATCTATACGAATGGGCTACCATTGTTTCGTCAATACAATGTCAAAACTACCCAGTTCGTAGTGAGTGATGTGATTGGCGACGGTGCATACCTGAAGCCTGATCAGCTGCGTCAGTTTGAGCGGGAAGGACATGATATCGGTTCGCATAGCGCACTACATGAGGACTTGTCAGTAATTGGTGTTGATAATGTGCGCACATCGCTTGCAACCAGCCGTGCACTCCTTAACGAGTACTACGGTATGAGCGCATTTGATTTTGCGGCTCCGTATGGGCGCACAAACGTACAGTCTCAGGCCCTGATCCGTGATTGTTACCGAAGTCATCGTGGTACTGATACTGGCTACAACTCGGTTCAACTTGATCGTTATAACCTCAAAGTGTTCAATGTAGAGCTGACTACCAAGCCAGAAGAAATCGCGAGTGCGATTCGATTTGCTCGCGACAACAAGCTCTGGCTAATCCTGGTATATCACGAGGTGGGTGACGAAAGCGGCAGCTCGTATGCTGCGAACACAAAGGATTTGGAGCGAACTCTACAGATTCTACAAGAAGAGTCAGTGCCTGTTGTAACGATCTCACAAGGCTTGCAGGAGACACTGCCGCAAGTAGAAGCACAAGAGATCGCTCGTCCCACGTCAGTAGTATTTCTACGCTAGAAACTTGCTCGCGTAGCTAAGCCAAGTGCGTATTCTGCCCACCATTCACCGGCGCCAGGAGCGCCTTTGCACGTACCATCAGACTCGCCAGGGTATTTCACCCAGAGTAGGGCATGGATGCTACTACTGCTCACTGCACGCGGAGTTTCGCCGAGACCGCGATCGCTTGGGTTGCACCAGTCGAGATCTGGGGTTGGGCCGCGTCCATTGCGGCTAGTATCGATGATGACGCCGAGTCCGCCTGTCTGCTGGCTTATTTGACTCCCGTACGAGCGACTTTCGTCGGTGCTCAAAAAGTTCGAAACGTTTAAGCTGATGCCGCTAAGGTTTTGTATCCCGACTTGTTTCAGCCTGCTCACGACCTCAGCAACGGATTGCCAACGTGCATTACCTGCGTCGAGATAGACATAATGATTCGTGCTGCGTGTAAGGGCGGTGATGGCGTAGCGCAAGAGCTCAATTCGCTCGTTCTTTTGTGCTGCAGATAAGCAATCCCACCCTGGTAGCGCATCTGGTTCGAGAATGAAGACGGTTTTTATATTTGCACTAGCTGTTTGAACCCCGTCAATCCATCGCTGGTAGTTTTGGGCAGATGATGCTCCGCCAGCTGAGTAGCTGCCGCAGTCACGAATCGGGATATTGTAGAGCACAAAAACCGGTAGAGCGCTTGCGCCACGGATATCTTGTACAAAGGATCGTGTTGTCCCGAGTGGATCCGTGGTCCAGTCGCCAAGCCAGACTGCGACGGGGTTACTTGCTATCTTATTGATGAGCGCAGCATCAGCAGGGCGTGATTGTAGCCAGGCTTGACGTTGATTTGCGGCTGGACTGTACGGGTTTACATAGAGCTTTTCACCGAGAAAAGGATTGCCGCTCTTAGGAGAGCCTGCATTGCCTGCAGAAGGAGCGTTAGAAGCAGTACTTGTTTGTGTAGGATTTGATGGGGTGGCAGAAGGAGATACCTGCTCGGGCCGGGCTTCGTTCTGGATGGCGCCAGTTCTATTCTCGCGGGCTGCGATCCGGGACCCAAATTGAGGAGGTAATGAAAAGGGAGCGAGTAATGCTCCAGCAATATAGACTAATATTGTTAAAAGTGTAATAGTAGGTAGCTTTATCCGACCAATCTTCATACTCATCCCCCCTAAAATAGTTGTGCTTTCTAGTGTAAGTGAGCTAAAATAATCTGTCAAATAAATAGTTGACAAATCACTAATTAATTGTTAATATATGACCATACAACGAGGGTGAGTCTGAGAATTATCTCAGCCGCCCTCGTTTTGTATGTTCGAACATTACATAAAATATCTTTTACGGTAAGGAGAAGTACTATGTATACTCCAGGTAAAGGTGGAAGCATTCCAGCTGTTGTTGCTGGTGCTACACTTCCTGTAACCGGTCCTACCGGTAACATCATCGTGACTGTTGCAGTTGCGTTGGTTGCTGCTCTTGTCGCATGGGGTGTTGGCTACGCGGTCACTCACCGCTCACGCTAAAACTTCAAGCGCTAGATCTAGCTGAAAAGAAAATGCCCGCTCTCATATGAGACGGGTGTTTTCTGTTTTAGTACACAAAGTTATTGCCAGGTAGCCGGGCGGCCAATTGGAAGGACGCTGACCCAGCTTTGGCCTCGATTGAGGCTTAGTTCCTGGCCACTCGCGTCTACGAGAGTAAGCCGGGCGGTATCGGATGCTTTCTTCCAGCTACATTCTATAGCCGTTCCATCTTGGAAGAGGACAGCCTTGCCAGTACCAGTAATATCAATGTCGGTTTTTGGCTTGCCGTTTGGCTGCGTGCCAGACGATGTCTGTGTATAGAGGATAATCACGGTCTTTGGGTTTAGCTGTTTATTGCCGTTCGAGGCATCAAGATCGGCTTGGCCCCTAGTCGAACGTAGGTAGCTGTCTGAATTTGCGTCATATTGAAAAGTGGCGACGTAGTCTGGGCCAGAGAAGTCGGCTGTTATTTTGGTGGCAGTTGGACTGCTGCTTGGACTGTCGTCTTTGCGCTTCCATGAGGTGAAGGTCGGCGCGGTTGCCCAGCCCTTATCTGCTACCAGTTTTTGCAGTGATTCACCGGTAATATATACATTGTGAGGCGCCCAGCGTTGCGTGATACGTCGGAAGTAGCCGCCATTATAGAATTGATCTATGTCCTTAAATCCGCTACCGCTACGTGCTAACGCCAGGCCGTCAGTGCTGCCACCAACGTGAGCGACTGGCGCATTGTATTCCATGCCCATTGTATAGAATATCGGTCTGAGACTACGGACTGGACCGATGTCTGTTGGTATGTCTGTTTGGAAGAAGGCCACATATCGAGTGATACCGCCTTCTGCGAGAGCTTCGTAGACTACGCCAGCTTGGCTTAAGCCTGATTGTGGACGGGCGTCTGGATAGAGGTTTTCAATTACGACACCCATGACTGGCTTAGTGATGAGCTCGGGTGCAACCATTACGCCGGTCAGCGGTGCTTCTTTGAGTACAGGCGTTGGTACTGGCGTAGGACTCGGGGTGGGTGAGCCGGAGGCCATAGGCTTAGGTGATGATCGTCGAGCAAATGCAAGCCAGGTAGCTCCACTCACTATAATGAGCAGGCTGATGATAGAAATGATAATCTTGCCCTTGCGTGTATGGGCCCAGGCTAGCCGCTTGTGGGTTGGGCGTACTAACTGCTCGTGCGGATGGCTGCTAGTGGCTGCAGTGGGATCCGCATCAATCTTGATATGGCGTTTGGTATTTGATTTTTGAAGTCGCATAATCAATTAACCCCAGTATAGCATGAGCATTATTGTGAGTCGTTCGTATATAGACCTACTTAGTCCCAGTTGAGAGTACCGCCGGTCTGGTATTCGGTGACACGAGTCTCAAAGAAGTTCTTTTCTTTTGTGAGGTCAATTGCTTCACTCATCCACGGGAAAGGATTCTCGGACTTGAATTGTACTGGTAGTCCGACTCGTTGTAGGCGTCGATCCGCGATATGCTCGATGTATTGCTTGAAGCCATCGGCGTTCATTCCAAAGATACCGCGCGGGAAAACCTCTGCCGCAAACGTATACTCGAGCTCAGCCGCCTTGCGAACAAGATCGATGATGCGCTGTTGAAACTCGGGCGTCCAGAGTTCGGGCTGTTCTTCTTTAATAGTGTTGATGAGCTTGATGCCAAAATTTAGATGTTGAGTCTCATCACGCATGATGTATTGGATTTGTTCAGCTGCACCAACCATCTTGTTTTGGCGCTGGAAGCCAAACATGACGGCAAATGAGCTATAGAAGAAGATACCTTCGAGGATGAGCGAGAACACGCAGAGATTTTCGAGGAATTTCTGATCATTTTCGAAGGTTCCTGTCTTGAACGAAGGGTCAAAAATGCCCTCGTTAAAGCTCAGGATGAACTCTGCCTTTGTGTAAATAGCATCAACTTCGCGGTACATATTGAAGATCTCGCCGCCATCAAGGCCGAGTGATTCTACGATGTACTGATAGGCGTGGGTATGGATTGCTTCCTCATAGCCTTGCCGGAGAAGGTACATGCGACACTCAGGGCTCGAGATATGCTTATAGAGTGCAAGGACGATATTGTTCGCAGCAATGGAGTCGGCAGTCGTGAAGAAACCAAGCACTGTCTTGAGTGCCTTGAGCTCGTCTTCGGTTAAACGGCCGGCACGCAGTTGTTCGATATCGCTCATCATGGTGATTTCAGTAGGGAGCCAGTGATTGGCGTTACCGGCATTATATGCCTCCCAGGCGAAGGTATGCTTCATGGGGTGAAGCTGGATAACATCTGCGTCAGCTCCATTTATGATGCGGCGCTGGTTTACGTCTGGACGAGTTGTAGTCTTGGTGACATTCATATGGTTGATCCTTTATTGGCAGGCTTCGCAGTCTGGGTCGAGAATCGAACAGACTTTGAGGGCCTCTTGGTTACTTGCAACTAGTGGTGCATCTGAAGTGAGGTCTGATGGTAAATCAGAAGGGAGCTCGGGTGCAACTGCAGTCGCTACACTTGTGGTTGTGGTTTCCAGCACTGTTGCTGTGGCTGAATCGGCCTTTGTTTCGATAGTTGTAGTCGAACTGATGGTCTCTGTGGTAGTACCGAAGTCGCGGGTGTGGGTGTCGCCGAACTCTGTTGTATTTACTGTGGACTTCTCGACTTGGCTGGCTGCAAGGGAACGTAGGTAGTAGGTAGTCTTGAGCCCCATCTTCCATGCCTGGCTATACACGTCGTTGAGCATCTTGCCGCTCGTGCCGCGCAGGAAGATGTTGAGTGATTGGCTTTGATCGATCCATTTTCCACGATAGGCAGCGGTGCGGATGAGCCATTCGGCAGGAATTTCGAATACTTCCTTGTACTTATCGCGCAAATTCACCGGGATTTCAGAGATTTGTTGGACTGAGCCATCGTAGAATTTGAGTTTCTTGATCATCTCGTCGTTCCAGAGGTCAAGGGCCTTGAGATCCTCGACGAGGTATGGATTGATGACCGTAAAGTCACCGGACATATTGGCTTTGACGTAGAGATTCTTGAAGATCGGCTCGATGCACGGATAGCAGCCTACGATATTGGATATTGTGGCTGTTGGTGCTATGGCCATGGTATTTGAATTGCGCATGCCTTGCTTTTTAACCTTTTCCTTGACTGTTGACCAGTTGAGACGGCCGACACGTGATACATCGATCTTTTGTCCGCGTTCTTCTTCGAGCAAGTCCAGTGTGTCAACCGGGAAAATACCACGCTCCCATTTACTGCCCTTAAAGCTTTCGTAGGCCCCACGCTCAGCTGCTAGATCCGATGAAGCAGAGATGGCGTAATAGGAGATGAGTTCCATTGAGATATCTGCAAATTCTACAGCTGCTTCTGATGCGAAGTCTATGTCAAGTCGGTAGAGTGCGTCTTGGAATCCCATGATGCCGAGCCCAACTGGACGATGCTTCATATTGCTAGACTTGGTTTCTTTGGTTGGGTAGAAGTTGAGGTCAACCACGTTGTCGAGCATACGCATAGCAAGCGTAACGGTTTCCTTGATTTTGTCGTGGTCGAGTACCTCGCCCTTAATATGTAGCCCTAGGTTAACTGATCCAAGGTTACAAACAGCCGTTTCGTCAGCTGAGTTGTTGAGGGTGATCTCGGTACACAGGTTTGAGTTGTGTACAACGCCCACGTGGTCTTGTGGTGAGCGGACATTAGAGGGGTCTTTGAAGGTGATCCATGGGTGGCCGGTTTCAAAGAGCATCGTAAGCATCTTGCGCCATAGGTCGTTAGCTGGGATGCGCTTAAATACTTCGATTTTGCCTTCGTCTGCCATTTGCTCATATTTTTGATAGGCAGTTTCAAATGCCTTACCGTAGAGGTGATGTAGATCGGATACCTCGTCTGGAGAGAAGAGGGTCCACATACCACCTTCTTGTACGCGCTTCATGAAGAGATCAGGGATCCAGTTGGCTGTGTCCATGTCGTGCGTGCGACGACGTTCATCGCCTGTGTTTTTGCGCAGCTCAAGGAATTCCTCGATGTCGAGATGCCATGTTTCGAGATAGGCACAGGTTGCCCCTCGACGCTTGCCAGAGCGGTTGATGGCAACTGTTACATCATTCGAGATCTTAAGGAATGGGATGACGCCTTGCGAGCTAACATTTGTAGTTTTGATGAGTGCACCGGTGGCGCGGATATTTGTCCAGTCGGTACCAATCCCGCCAGAATACTTCGAGAGCTGGGCATTGTCCGCAAATACCTTAAAGATGTCACTGAGATCGTCTTGGACGGTATTGAGGTAGCACGAGGAAAGCTGTGGGTAGGTTGTGCCGGAGTGAAATAGTGTAGGAGTTGATGGGACATAGCGATGCATAGACATAACGTCGTAGAATTTCTTGACCCATTCATTCTTGTCCTTCGGTGCTTCATTGAGGCTCATGCCAATAGCTACGCGCATCCAGAAGGATTGTGGTGTTTCGAGGATGATGTCCTCGCTGCCGGCAGAACGCAAGAAGTAACGGTCGTAGAGGACTTGTAGGCCCATGAAGTCAAACAAGAGATCGCGTTCGAGATCCATGTATTGTGCTAATTCTTCGAGATCGAAGTCCAAGACTTCTTTTTGGAGGCGGTTTTCTTTGACTGCGCGTTTGAGGTTTTCGATAAACATCTTGCGGTAGGCCGCAGGGATCTTGTCTGGATCAGTCTCATCGAGGACATGTTGATGAAGTTTGTGGAGGAGGAGGCGAGCCGCGAGCTTAGTGTAGTCAGTGTCACGCTCGATGTAACCACGAGCAACCATGACGATGGCGTCGAAGAGCTCATCGACCGTAATCCCGTCATATAGGTTTGTCTTTACAGCTTCGGTAATAATATCGATATCGACATTGAGGCCATCGGTGAAGCGAGTAATAGTTTTGCGTAATTTGTCAGCATTGAAGTTCTCAGTTGACCCGTCCTTTTGGGTGACTTTAAGGGCTGATTTCTCGAGTTTTGCAGCCTGTACGGATTGACTGGCTTCGCGCTGCTTTTTGTGTGCTTCACGGTAGAGAATGTAACTACGAGCGGTCTGAAAGAAACTCTGGCGCATGAGTTCGCGCTCTACGAGATCTTGGATGGTTTCTACATCTGGCATGCGGTCTTCAAAGATTGCAGCTAGGTTAGACGTGACGACTTCAGCGAGCGCGAGAGTCTGCTCGACATCAACTTCACCATCTACTGATAGGCTAGCACGAAGAATCGCGTCAGCAATACGTTGTTTGTCGTAAGGAACGACACTTCCGTTCCGTTTTTTTATTTGCTCAAATGGCATATCCACCCTCCTCATAATTTTATGCGAACAATATTCGGTATCGAGTCACTCTTAAAGACCCTCACCTCATGACTATTTGTGTGTATATAGCGTGTGTTAAGTCGCTATAGCCACTATATATAGCGTAGTACCCGGCTGTAAAGCCCTTTAGCTTACTTTTTGCGTTAGACCTGCCGGAACATAGGTGCACACATATTTACTACGAACATTATACGAACACACTATGTTCTGCGTCAACCTCCATGTCACTCTCTCACCCCAAGCTTAAGATCCATGATACGCTCCGTGGAGTGGGGCGTAAAGAATTGTTTTCACTGGAAAAATATGGTGCATAGGTGCCAAAAGGCTAGAAAAGCCTCGAGAAACATGGTATATTCTTGGGGTTCTTAGAGAATATGTTCATCTTAATAATAGCCCACTTATTAATGGGGTCCCATCGTCTAGTGGTTAGGACGCCAGGTTCTCATCCTGGTAACCGGGGTTCGACTCCCCGTGGGATCACCAAATGTAGATTATCGGTGGCAAGTAGATTGAAGATCGGATGCACCCCTGTAAAAAGGGGTGTTTTTCGGTTTCGGAAACTTAAATCGTTGTAGGTTGGTAATGTTTTGAATAATAGCCCGAAAAGCTGGGCTTTCTTGATGTTGCTCCCCTGTTGGGAGATAGCCTGACCAATGTTTTCGGAAAACTTCTTGATTCTCTCTAAAACAGTGTCTATATCCATAGGTTTTTTACTCTCCATGTTTGTCCTTTCTAACGCTAAACGTTTAATTTGTTTATCTATATCCTCTAGCTCCTCGTTGACGTATTTTTGAGCTGATGAGGCGATGGTTGCGAAGTTTCTAGTGAGTTCTCTAGCTTTGGTTTCAAGTGAGACAATCTGTCCATCAAGTGCTGCCGACTGGGCCTCGTAGGTGGCGATGTGCTGCTCGTATTTCTCTCGGACAATAGCAAATACCTTGTCGATACGCTCCTGTGAGAACGTCATGCCATCTATAAAGCTGTATATCTTAGTTTCCAAATCTTCTTTACTGACTCGAAACTTGTGGCCACGCTTGTCGCAGTGGTAATACGAGTAGTATTTACCGGTTTTGCCACGTGAGGTACTGCCTGATAACGGCTTGTTGCACTGCGGGCACATCACGTAATGCTTAAAGGCGAAGTCGTTATTACGAGTACCCTGCGGAGTAGCGTTTCTGGCGGCAACATTATCAGTAATAGCGATTTTGTTACCGGGCATTTCAATGATGGTGCGTTTACCTTTGTTAGCTCGGTTAAATAGTTCAACCGATACTAGCCCATCAAACATGGCTTTTACCGGCTGATATTTTGTCCACTTCTCAACAATAATGCCGGTATAGATAGGGTT
The DNA here is from genome assembly GCA_964613485.1 of uncultured Candidatus Saccharibacteria bacterium. Lineage (GTDB taxonomy): Bacteria > Patescibacteriota > Saccharimonadia > CAILAD01 > JADZGC01. The sequence goes on along the minus strand of CAZTHB010000001.1, from coordinate 1,017 downwards.
TCTGACAATCCTCCAGAGTCTTTTCTCATCGAGTAGTGCGCCCTCGGTCTTGCTAATAATACGGCTGTGGTCTGTTTTAGATCGGCGATACTGTGTTCGTCCTCGGTAACCCATGTTATTGAGCTTGGTAGCTATTTCTTTGTCAGTAAATTGTCGACTGGCTCTGAGCTCGAATAGCTTAGTAATAAACTTGGATTCCTCGGGGTGTGGTCTAAGGACCGTTCGCTTGCCGTGCTGGGTTTCTATCTTTTTGCCAATGTATCCATAGGGTGGTCGGCGCATCCAGTAGCCCATCTGGGTGTAGCGGATTTCTGCACCGATCACACGACTGAGAATGTCCCGGACTTCATCTTTAGAGCGTTCAGCCTCTAACATCTCGGATTTGCGGCTGGGCGAGTAGGTGCTCCACTTATAGCTGTGCCCAAGATGCTCTAGGGTGTTGACTTGTTCTTGACTAATCACGCCATAAGTGTCGATCAGGGTAATCCCACAACTGTCTAGTTGTCTTTTGAGTAGGTCGTAGGATAAGGATCCACCACGAGTGAAACGATCAATCGACTTAATAATAAATAGGTCTACCTTATTTTTCTTGCTTTTGCAGTAGTCTATGGCTTCCTGCATAGGTTGCTGTTCTTTGCTAGCCGATTCCATAAAGACAAAGATCTTTTTAATAACGATGCCTTTATTCAGTGCAAACCGATCGATTTGTTCTTTCTGGGCTTCAGGAGAGTCTCCGTCACGACCCTGCTTGGTGGTTGAAACTCGTATGGCAGCAACGGCGTTGCGGTTAACTTCTGGCTTCATCCTGGTTCTCCTCCAAGGCTATTTCTAGCAGGGTATCGGCAAGTAGCTCAAGGCGTTCTTGTTCGCTTATATCAACACTTTGTGGCTCGTTAGCTGCTTTGATTGACTCGCTATTGTTCATAGTAGTACCCTCTAGAACTATTGTTTATAGCTATAGCATACTATGGATAATAGCGATAGTTCAAGAGTAAAATAGAGTTATTTCATACAAAC